>CAJXLR010000006.1 GCA_913056425.1 uncultured Bacteroidota bacterium | reverse complement strand
TAGCGACCGAAGTCGAAGTCGCGGAACAGCTCGATGTAGGAGCGCAGCGGGGTCATCAGCCCCTGATCAAAATCAGGCCAGAGATCGAGTGGGTTGGCCAGCAGGGCCACCCACAGGCTCGTAAAGAGTAGGGCGGTACGTATCGGTGTAGACCGTGTCATTGTGCGTGCGTCTATTCCTCTCAGTAGGCCAGGGAAACCGTTCCCATGTGCTTTTCGTCAAATGCATCGGCGCGCACGGTGAGCACCCAGATATAGGTGCCCGGCGCTGCTAGTATACCGCTTTCCGCTTTGCCATCCCACGCGCACTCCGAGGGGCCAATGCCCAATGCTCTACGGCATGCTCGACGCACCGGGCGTCCGCTCAGATCGTACACTTCGAGCGTTACGGGCGCCGGTTCTACCAGCTGAAGCAGGTTAAAGTAAACGCTAAACTGCTCGTTGATCCCATCGCCGTTGGGGGTGAAGATGGGGCCGCTGGCCTCAATTTCTCCCACCAGCTTGCCCAGCTGTTTTTTGGGGATGGCGACAAAGAGGCCCGATAGGGGACCAAAGTCGTCGGGGCCAAAGTCCACGGCATCTCCGGGCAGGAGCGCGTGGGGAACCGTGGGAAATTGGCTGTTATACGCGCGGCCGGAAAACGTCGTGCCAAAGCGAAAGATGGGCAGGTCGAACGTAAACTCGAGCACGGCGTCGTTTTCTCGGATGAGGGGAAAGCGCAGCGCGAATCCGCTCTCGCGAATGTAGTCTATTTCAAACGCGGCTGGCTGTCCGTTGATCTTCAACTCGCGCACGGCCGTGACCTCTACGTTCGCATCGATTTCTAGGCGATCAAACCCGCGGGCGTCGCCCCGATTCTTTAGCCGCACGCCGTAGCGAAAGCTGGCCGGACGCTCGGCTTCGGCTAGCCGAGGATAGACTTCGGCCCACAGGCCGTCGGCTACGGGCGGCACGAGATATTCAAACGCCAGCTGTCGCATGCGCCGCGTGTCGAAGAGGCGTCCCGCAAACTGTACCTCTATTTGCGCATAGCGCCGCGGGAGCGGGGCTCCGGCCAGCTGGCCGTTTTCTACGGTGTACCAAGGACTCCAACTGTCTCCGTCTTCTGGGCCTAGCGCCACGCGGTCGCGCCGCTCTAGAGCGTAGTACTGGCGCGGCGTGACGTTGGTGGGCCCCGTGATGCGTCCCTGCGAATCGCGCAGCCACTGTTGATACACCCACGGCGTATCGTCGTGTCCGGTGCGCATGCGAACGCTCATTTTGGAAAAGAGCGAGTCGCCCACGGTGTCTGCTATCCAGCGCAGCGGACCAATGGATGCATCGTCACCCAAGTCGATAATGTCCGATAGATAGGTACCTTGGCGCATATAGCCCGTGCCGTATACTTCGATCTCGTCCAGCTCAAACGGCCCCGCCTTGAGCGATCGGAGCTGGAGTTGGCGGACATACTGGGGTGAGACGGAAACGTCGACGATCGGCCGTTCGTTGGCCGCGCTGCGCTGCACCAATATATCGGGCGTGTCGGCATCCGTTTCCGTCGGATTAACCCAGAGCTCGTAGGCGCGCAGATAGTCGTCCTGGAAAGGATAAAACGGCGCGGACTCTACCGTGTTGCGGGGGTAGAACCGCACGCGGTGTATGCCGACGGGGGTCGCAAAGTCCAGACCTACCCACACGTCGCGTATTTTAGGGGCCGGGTCGAGCAGGCTGGGACGGCGTTGGAAGGCGACGCTGTGGTCGCCGTTGACCGTGCCCCGGAGCTGGTCTGCCTCGGTTGCTCCGTAGAAGGCGTTGATTAAAAATACGCGCCCGTCGCGCTCGAGAACGCGAGCGGAAATATTCTCATCGGGTTCGAAAAACAGCGGGATGATCCAGCCCGGGCGATGGTCAAAGTCGATGGTGCCACCCTCGCTCCAGCTGACTTCAACATCAACACCTCTGACAGCGGAACGGATCGCCTTGCTCTTCAACTCAACAACTCCATCCAACGCGGGCAAACCGTCTCCGTTTCCTATGACCCCTCGGGTCTGAACGACACCGCCGCTGAAATTCAAGATTCCAACAGCAATTACGCCAGTAACTTCTTTGATCTCTTTGTTGATACCTCCAGGCACTTCAAATTTCAACGCTACATCGCTCTTCACAGTTTTGTGTACCATAATTTTAACGGTACTGTTGTCCTTAGTAAAGGTGAATGATCCAATACTGTCGGTGAAACATAATGCCCAGTTCTGACCATCTTTCAATGCAGTGAACTTTGCTACCATGCCTGAAGTATTTGGAGCTGTTTTGTTAGGGTTTGAAACAACCTCTAATGCAGGGTTAGAACCATTATCTGATACTTCCCAAGTAAAATTACTGCCGCCATTACCGCCTGTCTCAAAGTCGATTGGGGCCTTTTGTGCGAAGCTCAATGCCGCAACACACACCATAGAAACAAAAAATGTAAACGTCTTTTTCATTGTTATAAAATTGCTAACTGTTTCCGAAATAACTAAAAAAAACTTAAAGTAAAAAATACTATAAGTAAATTTTTCATTTAAATTTGGGAGCAACGAATTTGAAAATGCGGTTAGACGAGAAATTTTATCTATCGGAAAACAACGTGCCTTTTAAGGAGTTTTTCAACTTTGGCATGTCAGTGGATTGTATCTTGTTTGGGTACAAAAACGGGGAAGTTCGTGTGCTACTGATTGAACGTGGTGCTGACCCCTTCAAACACTTCTGGGCACTCCCGGGTGATTTGGTAACAGCCGATTTAACCCTAGAAGATGCGGCCAGCAATGTGCTATATCGTCTTACCGGTCTTGAAAACATATTCATGGAGCAGTTCCATGCATTCAGTGAAGTTCAAAGGCACCCAGTTGGTCGTGTAATTACTATAGGATACTATGCACTCGTTCGAAGTGAAAACCATAAACCTGTTGCATCAGCATGGGCAACGGAGTCTAAATGGTTTAATATTAATAAGCTACCTGAGTTGGCATTTGACCATAAGGAGATTCTAGATCTTGCAATAGGCACACTAAAACGTAAAGTGCGCAATGAGCCCATCGGGTTTGAATTACTACCACCAAAATTTACCTTACTAGAACTTCAAAAGTTATATGAAGCACTTTTAGGGTATAAATTTGATAAGCCAAACTTCAGGAAAAAGCTATTAAGCATGAACCTGTTGGTTCCACTTGACGAAGTTCAATCTAACGTATCACATCGACCGGCTAAGTTATTCAAGTTTGATCCGGATCGATATAAAACCTTGAAGGAGGAAGGATTCCATTTTGACCTACAATAGATATATCACATTACTTTTAGTTCTGGTCTCATCTTTAACCTATAGCCAAGTAGTCAAGGTTGAAGTAGTGAATCAGGGTGGCGCTTGGACTTTTCTGAGAAATGGCAAGCCATACTATGTAAAAGGAGCTGGGGGCCATGTGCACCTCGACAAACTAGTTGAAATAGGCGGAAACAGCATTCGAACCTGGAGTTTGGACAACGCAAAGGAATATTTGGATGAAGCGCATGAGCGCGGACTAACTGTGATGATGGGGCTGTGGATGGGACACGAACGTCATGGTTTTGACTACAACAATGAAAAGGCGGTAAAACAACAACTAGAATATTTTACGACCAAGGTTAAAGAATTAAAAAACCATCCGGCACTTCTAATGTGGGGTATTGGTAATGAGGTTGATTTGTTTTACTCCAACACTAATGTTTGGGATGCAGTGCAGGATGTTGCTGCTATGATTCATCGGGAAGACCCGAACCACCCCACCTCTACTGTTACTGCTGGTCTCGATTCAATGGAGGTTCAACTTATCAAACAAAAAGCACCGGACATCGATGTGTATTGTGTGAATACCTATGGAGATTTAGCATCAGCCCTAAAAAATATCCAATTGTTTGGTTGGAGCGGACCATACATGATTACTGAGTGGGGACCAAACGGTCACTGGGAAGTATCAAAAACCCCCTGGAATGTGCCACTAGAGCAAACCAGTAGTGAAAAAGCTCAGAGCTATTACGAGCGTTACCAACTGATTGAAAATCGTAAATCTCATTGTCTCGGTTCGTATTTGTTCTTATGGGGTCAAAAACAAGAGACAACAACAACTTGGTATGGTGTTTTCGACAAAAAAGGCAACGCTACTGAAGCCTTGAATATCATGCACCGTTATTGGACAAATGGTGAGCCCGATAATCGAGCCCCAATTGTTGGGGACTTGGGGGCTGTGGTTGACGGTACACTAAAACGGTACTATCAGTTAGAGGAAACGGATCAAAGCGTTCTTTTTAGAATCCAACTTGAAGACCCTGATAATGACAACCTCAAAGTTGTTTGGAAACTAATTCCTGAAAGCACAGACATAAAAGCAGGTGGTGACCAAGAAAAAGAGCCCACTGAGATATTTGGGGCGATAACAAAAACCAGTTTAATGGAAGCAAAAATTAAACTTCCGGATAGACCCGGTGCTTACCGTGTTTATGTATTTGTATACGACCGAAACGGCCATGTTGCCTACGGGAATGTTCCGATTTATGTTCCTAAGGTACCTGAGAAAAAGAGCTGGATTAAGCTTAAGTCCCAATCACTAAAATTCGAATACTAGTATGTTCAAAAATCTACAAAGCATTGATTTGGGCATCATTGTGATGTACTTCGTACTGATCTTTGGTGTGGCCTTATATGTATACTTACGGCGAAAAAGGCAGACCAAAGGTTCCGCCACCGAGGGTTACTTTCTCGGAGGCAAAGATTTATCTTGGATAGTAGTTGGAGCTTCACTATTCGCCTCTAACATAGGTTCTGAGCACCTGATAGGACTTGCGGGTCAGGGCGCTTCCGGTGATTTCGTTGCCGGTCAGTTTGAACTACTTGCTTCCCTAATTTTACTATTGCTTGGATGGTTTTTTGTCCCCTTCTATCTGCGAAGTGGTGTTTTCACGATGCCCGGTTTTCTTGCCCGACGCTACGATCAATGGGCAAAAAGCTACTTGTCCTGGGTTTCAATTGTGGCTTATGTAATCACTAAAATCTCCGTAACAATTATCGCAGGAGGAATTGTTGTCACTGCGTTGCTCGGGATAAATTTCTGGGTTGGAGCGGTAATCATAGTCTTGTTTACAGGAATATATACCATAATTGGTGGCCTAAAAGTAGTTGTTCTCACCGATGCGGTGCAAATGGTAATATTACTAGCTGGTTCAATTGGTCTAACATACTTTGGTCTCCAAGAACTTGGAGGATGGGATGCACTGGTATCAGTAACAACACCCGAACATTTGAGCCTCTGGCGCGGAATTGATGATCCGGATTTCCCATGGACCGGAATCTTATTTGGAGCTCCAATTTTAGGTGTATGGTATTGGTGTACGGATCAATTTATCGTACAACGTGTAATATCCGCCAAGAACTTAGACCACGCGAGAAAAGGAACAATTTTCGGTGGATTCTTAAAGCTCCTTCCATTGTTCTTGTTCGTCCTACCGGGTGTTATTGCTTTCGCGCTATCCCAATCACCAGATGCATCATTTGAGTTTCCGGTGGTCAATGGAAAAGTTCAATATGATCAAGCTCTTCCACTGCTTACGCTAAACATCCTACCTGCAGGCATGAAAGGACTAGTTATCGCAGGAATCTTGGCAGCGTTAATGAGTTCATTGTCTTCTGTATTTAACTCGTGTTCTACTCTGTTCACTATGGACATTTACAGAAAGTACAAACCCGATGCGACGCCAAAACGCTTGGTTTATGTGGGTCAGATTGCGACGGTTGTCCTAGTAGGATTAGGGTTGGCCTGGATACCTTTAATGGAACTAATTGAAGGAGGTTTATTCCAGAAACTACAAAGTATTCAAGCGTATATCTCTCCGCCTATTGCTGCAGTATTCCTTATCGGTATCTTCAGTAGAAAAATTACATCCAAAGCGGCTAAGTATTCGTTGCTAACCGGTGCGGTGCTTGGAACATCACGTCTTGTGCTCGAGCTCGTACAACAAAGTTTAAAAGCTAAAGGAAGCAGTCTACCAAGCATTTTGGCTAGTATCACGGAGATTAACTTCCTTCATTTTGCCGTAGTGCTGTTTGTGATTTGTACGGTTGTCTTGTTGGTAACTTCGAAAGAAAAAGACGCCAAACCACTAAGCGAAATCGAGTCAATCACCTACTCCAAAAAAGTTAATGTTGGCACGTCTGAGCCGCTAAACCTGGCCCTCTCAATAATTTTGGTGATATGCGTAGTAGCACTTTGGGTAATATTCCGATAATCATGAAAAGAATACACTCACATCAAGCCATGCGCGTACTGCCAATCTTGTTTTGCATGATTGTCGCACCATTGGTCGGGGTAGCTCAAATTGCTGACTCAACCACGATACGCGTTGATCAACCGGTTGGAGTATTCCCCAAGAAACCAGAATCGGCCTTATATCGATTCAAGGTCGGTGGTTTTTACCGGTTCTTCAGTACATATACTAATCATCTGTTACCATATATTTTAGACCAAAACTCCGGTACTACCGTAACCAAGAGGAATCTTTTCATTGGAGACGACAGTCAACTTCCAAATGTGACCTTAAACTTTTCCGGAAGACCAACAACCAAAACTTCGTGGGGATTTGATCTCTATGTTTTCCAATTTCTTGAAGGAACTATCCAGCCAAGTTATGGATTAGGTCAAGTTGCGATAAACAACCGTCCCTCCATTTTTGATCCGCTCAGTGGCACTCGATTAGGTGGGAACTTGGGTCTATTATTAGGCGTAAACATGTACGCAGATTACAAAACCGATAGGGGAAGTATCGGGGTGAAGACCGGCGGAATTCATTGGGTCTCTTTATCGGATCTAACCTTAGCTGCATTTACTGGGTACAATCGCTTTACACTTTTTGAAAGAAATCCGTGGGACCCTATTGGAAGCAGAGTCGTAGATCGTTATGAAAACTTCTACTCACAAGGAAACATCAACCAAGACACCCGCTGGGGTGAGCGTGCTTTTGTGGGTACCATTGTCGAAGCGAACGACATATGGAAAGGTATTAACCTAACTGCACTCTATGGTAAGACAGAACTGAATGGTGGATTTCTAACCATTCCAAATCTTTCGTATGGAGGCCGACTGCACAAAGCAATTGGTGCGGGTCATATCGCCCTGAATAACTTTAACTCTCAAACGTTTACCGATTCACTTACCGAAGCAGCAATTGGTTTCAACGTTGTTACCACTGAATTCAAGACAAAAATTGCTCGTGGTATTGACTTAAGCGGAGAGGTTGGTATGGGACGGTATTACAGTCCTTCACACGATCTTCCGTGGGGTGAAGCACTAAGCTTTAAATTGAACTTGACTGACGAACTAGTTAAATGGCCAACAGAGATTCACTTTTTTCGAGTAAGTCCGGATGTAATAAATAACAACGCGATTTATTGGAATTCATCAATCATTGAGGAGCAGAATAATACGATCCCTGCTGGGAGTGTTGGGAGTACCGCTTTACTGGCTCCATTTGCGAGCTCGCTTACCGCTATTGGGCAGTTCACGAACAACCGACAAGGTTTAAATATCAATACCGAGTTGAAAATTAAAGATTTGAAACTGTCGGTTGCGAACGGAATCTCCTCAGAGCTTGAAGGTTTGAGTAACCACATCAGTTTTAATCATCCGGTTAATCAGCTTACACGATCACGGATGTGGCGATGGAATTTCCCTCAGAATGTAGGACCCTACAATCGATACAATGTCATTTTTAGGGATGCATACGAACGTATGGAGGTAAAAGACACAATGGTTGCGAAGAAATTCAACACCATGGAAATACAAGCCAAATACAGAACTCGTCTACGCGGTAGAAAGCTTTACTTATTCATGCTAAACCGATACTCATCGGTACAAGATTACTACTCACTGATCACCGTGTTTAACGAAAAAGCATACCTGAGACACTATAGCACAGAGCTCGAGACCTATTTCGAGGCAGGTAAGAAAACATTCTTCACCGGCTACCTGGGTTATGAACGGATTTTAGGCAATTACCGAACAGAAACAGACGTAGATTCCAGAAGACCCCGAAACCAAGAAGGTTGGGGAATCGGAATCGGGATAGATCACGATATCGCGCGAAATACCGCACTGTATGTGCGACATAGATGGTTTGCCTACAAGGACCATAGTTTTATTCAAGATCAGTTCGAAGGAACTGAGACCATTGTTGAACTTAAGTTTAGCTTCTAATGCAAAGAAGAACATTAATAAAGATTAAGAAACAGGTTGTTGCAGCGAGTTTGTGCTTGCTATCAATAACCGCAAGTGCTCAGGACCGAAAGGTATGGGCTTCTGGTGCTGCCCGTAGTATATTCCAACAGAATAGCATTCAAACCGCTAATGATACGGTTACTCCACGTCAAGTAGTTAGCGGTCATGCTTTGGTTGATCTTGCAGTTAATGCAAAACCAAACGACCAAACGTTTTTACACGGAATGATTCGTATTCGAAATGATTTCGGCGGATTCTGGGGCGGAGGTGTAACCTTCGATTTACGCCAATTGTACGTAAAAGGTCTGATCAAAAATGGAATTCGATATCAACTCGGTGACATTAACTACAAACTCACAGAATACACCTTCTTCAGTAACGATGAGGAGTTGTCTGGGCACCAAGTGGAGGCATTGAACATCTATCGAGACATTACCCGGTATGATTTGTTCTTCAACAACGACAACACGTGGCGGCAACAAGGTGCTGCGGTTGATTTTGGATTTCAATTTGATTCAAAAATCCTGGATGAACTCACGTTTGATCTGTTTTCAAGTCGGGTAGCTGCCAATTTTGGTGCAGCAAACGACCGCGTTTTCTTAGGAGGTAGCAGTGCGTTGAAATCAAAAAAAGGTATTTGGGTTGGGGCAAACTATATAGACCTGATGGACTTGAACGGTACATCGCAGTCGAATGTTCGTTTCCATAACCCTGTCGTAACTGGAAGCATGGGCTTTTTAGATACCACTCGAACAATTCACGTAGGAATAAACTGGGAGTCCGGTGTAAGTCGAATGTATATCATTAACGACCCGAACGCATCAGAGATGTCAGACTTTTTTGTCGATGGTAAAATCCAACTATATCACCCTAAAAGTAAAATTCGTAGTCATTTCGATTATCGAAATGTAGGGCCACAATTCCGCAGTGTTGGTGCTCAAAGTAAGCGTATCAACTACCAAGGAATTAACCAACTTTTTGGTCGATATCAGAGTGCTCAAATTGCCCGACCAATTACCCAGATGGATTTACTGCAAGACGTCTCACTCTTCCAAATTGACTTGACACCACAACTGGATGATTACAATCCGAGATACGACAATATCAGTCCTTACGGGAAGGCCACTCCAAATCGAAAAGGTTGGACCGTTGGTGTGGAAGGAACCGCCGCGAAACAGCTCATTGAGTACTCACTTAACCTTGATGCATTGAGTGAGGTTGTTGGTCAGGGAACAGAAGACTTACGACAATTTAGACGACTTGATGCGGGTGTGCTCGTAAATCTTGACACAGTCCTGCCTAAATTCAACAAACCACTTGAGGTGAGTATCGGTTATCAAAATGCGAGCACCACAAGAACTACTGAAGTTTCGGAAGGTAACATCGACTTGACCACAGGTATTTTGGACTTGGGTTTAAAAGTGGGTGTGGCTCGCGACGTGAATTTAATGGTAAACCTGCGGAGTATAAATGCAAGCGGAAACGAGCTATATAATGTGAGAGATAATTATTCTGAGGTTTTTGACTATACCCCATTGGTGACCAATTTGAAAGAACAATTGGTACTTCTTGCTTTCCAATATAAAGTGAATGAAAAGAACAGTTTGAGCGCAATATGGCAACAGCTTGCGTGGAGTGATAACAAAACTACCAATCAAGATTTCGACATGAATCAGTTTGCCGTGGTTTACAAATCAATTTTTTAAGATGAAGACAAGAGCATTATTCCTACTTTTTGTTAGCACCATATTCATGATGTCGTGCGAGCGAAATACCGAAACTGAAGGCCCTAAACTTTCAGACATTTATGGAGACTTTAACGTATTAGAAGATTTTGCCGCAAGTACGTCGACGGTCGACTTTTCGAAAGGGGAAAACGTTGTTTTTACTGCCCGATTCAATCGTCCAACCGAATGGGAAATTCGTATTAGTCACCCTTCCGGTTCCGAAAAGGTCCTGAGCGGACGTTCACGAGAAATAGACGCTACCACTGGAGTGTGGGATGGCACAACAACTGTATTTCCTTCTTTCTCGAATGGCCAATGTACTGCTGAGCTTTTTATCGCAGCAGATAGCAGCAGGTCGTCGTTAAATGTTGAAATTACTGGAACTCGTCAACCAGATGGAACGGTAGTAGCGGACTTTGACAACGGTGTGGACCCCGAGTGGAATATGTTTGTTCAGTCTGGAGCAAACATGTCGTTCGTGACTCGCGATACCGGAATAATTCCTCAAGGAAGTGCCTACTTCGACATGGGAGGAGAGGTTAATTGGGACTGGTTAATCGGTTTGATTGATTTCGAGGCTGATTCCTACGGCCCAGACGGATTTGGGTTGGGGCAGAACCCAGAAAATCTATACTTTAACCTCGTTGTAAACCGACCTGTTGATTATAACAACGGTATCATCTTATTCCAATTCAAGGAAGATGAAAATGGTGATGGAACCTTCACAGAAGCAAGTGAAGACCTTTATGCCGTAGAAATTAGAGACCTTGATCCGGGATGGCGCGTATGGTCAATCAAATACAGTGATTTAGTTAATTTGGTTAACGGTACTCCAGCAGAGCCGAATGGGAATAAGCAACACAACCCAGACAAAATTCATACAATCTCGTGTTTGTTCTTGGCAAACCCATCATCAGGCTATAGCCAGGTATTTGTTGATTACGTAGCTTTCACAAAAGGTGAACCATTGAAACTGTAAGTCATGATCACTTCGATAATTCAAAATAGATATCGTTGGTCGACCCTGTTGTTCATTGCACTGGTTTACACATCTTGTGTCTCTATTAAGACAACAAGCCTCTGGGATGAAAAGAGCGACACACCGGAACCTGAGCACATCGGGAGGTTTTATGGCTTATCCGTTTTACCTGAAGGTATTAGCTCAGAGGTATGGTTTACAGAAAATGCAAAGTGTTTAATGGTAACCAACAGTGATGACGTTGTACACAGTGGTGAGAAAGGCCTGCATTTAAAGTGGGATAAGCGCGCAGGCGGTTGTGATTGGGTTGGTATGGGTATCGGTTGGGATAGCTGGACTGGCAAAGATCTTACGTCAATACTCGACTCAGCTGTTATTCAAATAATGGTTAAAGGGGCCGACGGACCTTTAGCTTCGCTTCCACTAGCGGCATCGTTAGAAGACTACTCCGGCAACCAAGCTTGGATAGGATTTCACAAGAAATACTTCGGTAAAGTGACCGAAGCAGGTTGGACCACTGTTCAACTACCCTTAAGTGACTTTTCATGGAATGAGTTCAATGCCGACTATTCCAACGTAAAGCAGTTTATCATTCAATTCGAAGCAAGCGGAGAAGCTTATTTCGATGATATTCAAATCGTTCGTAAACATGATTCTAAAACATCAGAATAGACATACGCTATGGGGGTTCATATTGATACTCCCATTCCTCTTCTCATGTAATTCCGAAAATCCAGTTTCAGAAAAAGATTCTGAACTTATGGACCTAATCAATCAGATGACGGTTCAGGAGAAAGTTGGCCAAATGACCCAACTAAACATCGATGTTCTTAGCGTTGGAGAAGTATACAATCTAAAAGAACCTCATGAATTAGACCCTCAAAAGCTCAAAAAAGCACTTGTAGAGTATGGTGTTGGATCGGTCTTAAATGTGGGCGGTCACGCATATGACTTAGAGCATTGGCGAGAAATAACCGTACAAATACAAAAAGTTGCAACAGAAGATTCAAGATTAAAAATCCCCGTGCTTTATGGTATAGATGCAATCCATGGCGCTAACTATTTGTTGGGCGGTACACTGTTCCCACAACCATTGGCACAAGCTGCGACCTTCAATCCGGAATTAGTTCGACAGGGTGCACAAATCACAGCTTACGAGACCCGTGCAAGTGGAATCCCATGGAATTTCTCTCCGGTTTTAGATGTGGCGCGTCAGCCACTCTGGAGCCGTGTTTTTGAAACCTACGGGGAAGATGTGTATGTTACACGCACAATGGGAGTAGCTGCGGTAGAAGGCTATCAAGGAGAAGATCCAAGCAGTCCACACGCTATATCCGCCTGCATGAAGCATTTTCTGGGTTATAGTATCCCATTTACCGGTAAAGATCGAACAACATGTTATATACCTGAACGTCAACTTAGGGAGTGTTTTCTCCCGAGTTTCAAAGATGCTATTGAAGCAGGAGCTCTGAGCGTAATGATTAATTCAGGAGACATTAATGGCATACCGGTGCACGCCGACAAAGCCATTCTTACCGACCTCCTTCGCCGCGAGTTAGGATTCGATGGTGTAGCGGTTACCGACTGGGAAGACATAATGAAACTTGAATATCCTCACAAGGTTGCTAAAGACTTGAAAGAAGCTGTCAAGATTGCAATCAATGCCGGGATTGATATGAGCATGGTACCCAATGATTATCGGTTTTCGGATCTTCTAGTCGAATTAGTTAATGAGGGCGAAGTGAGCATGGATCGTATTGATGAAGCCGTTTACAGAATTCTTCTCATGAAGAAACGACTCGGACTATTTGAAAACCCAACAACATTCAGTTCCGATTATAGTCTTGTTTCTTCGGATAGCTTCTCACGTGTGAGTAACGCCGTAGCAGAGGAATCTATAACACTTCTGAAAAACACAGGTATACTGCCTTTAAACCCTAGTTTGAAGGTTCTAGTAACTGGTCCAACTGCAAACTCGCTAACGGCGGTTAATGGCGCTTGGTCTAGAACATGGCAAGGTGTTGATGAAATATGGGACGATTCTACAAAACACACCATTTTAGATGAGCTGAAGCTTCAAAGCGATAATATCACTTTCGTTCAAGGCTGCGACTTCGATTCTCTTCATAACTTAGGTGCAATAAAAAACTTGGCAAAACCTGCAGATGTAATCGTAGCTTGTTTTGGTGAACAGCCGTCGACAGAAAAACCTGGAGATATCCATTCGTTAGATATCAGCGAAACACAAATCGAATACTTTAAATATTTAAAATCGTTCAATGTCCCAATCGTTCTGGCTCTTATTGAAAATCGTCCCCGAGTAGTGCGCGAGTTGGAGCCATATTGTGACGCAATAGTTCTCGCTTATCAACCTTCCGAAAACGGAACAAAAGCATTTGCAGACATTTTATATGGTAAGGTAAATCCAAGTGGTAAGCTACCTTTAACGTATCCAAGGTACACCAATACATTGGTACCATACGATCATAATCACACGGATAAATTGCATACTGATTTCTCGTACAATGCATTCAACCCTCAATGGGAGTTTGGTCATGGATTGTCCTATACAAACTTTACTTACTCAAATTTGAGCGTTGACACGACTCAGTTAGCAGCAGGCAAAATTGGCATCTCTATTGACGTGAGTAATACAGGTGACTACAAAGGAAAAGAGACTGTTTTAGTTTATGTCACAGATGAAGTTGCATCTATTGCGCCACCGGTAAAACGACTTCGTGCGTTCGACAAGAGGTTGATTGAGGTTGGTAAAACCGAAACCTATCAATTTGAGATTGATTTAGATGACATAGCATTTGTTGGGTTGGACAACACATGGCAAACGGAGTCTGGCACATATACAATTCACATAGGAAACGAAAGAGTGAGTTTTAATTTGAATTAATGAAGATGAATAAAATACTAGCTGGTGTTTTGTTGGGGATTTCATTGTTCGGTTGTTATCAATCGGATCCCCCCATGTTGAATACCAACACAGATGACTTTGGCCGCGTAGGGGACAGTGTGCGATTTGCCGGTCGAGACTGGAAGGTGAAGATATACGAAAATCAGAAATGGGGGCCTGGTCCTAACTATTTTAGTGGTAACCCAGATGACATCTATCTTGATGAGAATGGTTACTTACACATGAAAATTGTACAACGCAATGGAGAGTGGTATTCAACCGAAATTGTATCTGACGAAGCAATGGGATACGGACGTTACACTTTCACTGTTGAGGGCGATATGGAGGACCTAGCTAGCAATACAGTACTTGGTTTGTTTACCTGGGATGATGAAACGTTTAAGACTGACGCAAATTCTGAAGTCGATGTAGAGATTAGCCGGTGGGGTAATTCTTCAGATCCATATGTACTTCAGTTTGGCGTGCAACCGATATTTTTTGGACAGTTGAATGAGGAAAGAATGGAAAGACCTGAGTACTCCATTGGCAAAATGAATGGGGTAACAAATCACACGTTTATTTGGACTGATAGTCTAATTACGTGGGAATCATATGTTGGCGACACGTATGGCCAAGGTGAAATATTAGGCACTTGGCGTTTCGACTTAACCAACCCAGCTAGAGTCAAAGAAGAAGGAGGAAACTCCTCAGATCCTGTAATTATACCTGCACCAGGTGATGTAACTAATGCTCGTATCAACCTGTGGTTGCACCAGCAACCAAGTTCAGCTCCGGCCAATGGCCTGCCTCAAGAGATAATAATTCGAGATTTTGAATACGAGCCTTTTGGCTAGAAATTCATCTTCTGCGGAACGCGAGGTTTAATCTTAGGGTCTTTCGGAACATACTTAATATCCTCATAAGATAGCTTTCCAGATGGTGAGATTCTGATCATCACACTCTGGTATGGTTCAAACTTCACTTCCTCTTTTATTGTCTTTCCATTAACATGGAAGCTCAAATCATAGGTCTCCGTACTGTCCATATACGACATCCCAGAGTATATTGGGTACTTCAAGTCTTTTGCTAAGGACTGTGCTAAGAAAATATAATGGGTTCCATCGCTTCCCTTTCGACACCAATACGCGGGTATTCTATCACCAGAAATAAGTGGTTTTTCCTTCATGACGGATTCAAAATCGGCGTTAACATGAGGCATCGCGTTAAGTTCTGCTAGTAGGGTTTCAAACTCATCCGACTTAACTTTCCCCGGTTGTCGTGGATCTCGTTTTAAGCAAACAGGCAGTCCCTCTCGAGCTAAATCCACTATGCGTCTCAGACCGCTTATGTCTATGTAGGTAACATCAACGTAAAGTGAAGAAAACTGAGCATCACCAACTGTTAGTTTTCCATCAGTAAATTGTGCCTCATTGAGATAGTGTTTATTAATCCAGAGTGGGTTATAACCTTCTACCTCGTCGGGTGTTTCGATGTATCTCATTTCATATTCACCCCAAACCCATACTCTTCTGCGTTCTGGTGGATATGCTCCTTTCATAACACCATCTTCATAGGGCAGATAGACCGCAACACGGCTTTGTGTTTTACCGCGTTGCATCTTCCCACTAACAGTTTCCATGTACTTGTTGAATTCTGGCAATTCTGGTTCCAAGCTTCCTCCGGGACCGAAGTACGTTGTTGCAAAAAACTCGATTGAATCAGAACCTTTTGGATTATAAGGCATACCATGGTAGAAATGATGGTTTACTCCTTGCGCGAACAGTGCATCTGCAACAAGTTTTAAATCAGCTGTTTGTTCATCTCGAATATTCGTGCTTGGGAAGCCATACATACATGTGAATGTCTCGGAAGACACTAGATATTTGGAAGCTAGACATGCCGAGGAGCTTACAATTCGTGAAAAGTTTGGGTTGTTAAGCATGGCCTCCGTTTCAGGAATGTCCACCATGCCATAAAGCGTCATAATGTCCGCAGGAGCAGCTAAGCATTGCACTCGAGACCAAGCATCCATTTCATTACATTTCCGCACATAGGGTTTGTAGAAACCATCGGTAACGTATTGTTCAATGTGCAACATGTAGTCGTACCTTACATCCGGGAATGAATCCAGTCCTTTTTCCATATAAGGGACGATGTCGTACCCAAAAGTTTCTTGGAACGACTTCTCAAAACCTGGAGTCCAAATTTTGTTGGTAAAGTTCATTTTAATCTCCCAAGAATCCGTGAATAATGCAGATTTAGACCCTTTTAAAGCCTCCTTCAACGCCGGTACAATGGGTTCAGCAAAGAGGTTAAAAGCATTGCTGTCTAAGTGATTAATTACAAGTTGATTTTCTGGCCAAGTCCATGCAAAAGTTAACCATTGTCGAAATGCTGTGTCGCCATATATCATGGTCCCATGTTTGGGGTCGATGTTACTTCCTGCAACCGGCCATGCACTTCCAAACGTAAAGTCGCACGCCAACCCAATTGAGTCGCAATATCTTTTGGTATAGGTCACTACATCGGACCATTCGGGACTCAACCATTCTTGGGCAGAGCTATCGGGCGGATAAATATGGTTGTGTGGTGGATGTTTGTAGATCATGTCAGCATATCGGTATAACGGGTATACCCATGCAATCTCAACTCCGCCAAAGTTGTTTTTCTTAGCCCAATCTAACTGATATTTTATGTCTGGTTTCTTTATTTCTGTTGCAAACCACCACCAACGCGTACAAGGTTTAGTTGTTGGATAGAATTCAGTTCGCTGTTCCGTTTCGGTCTCATGTGTTGAATTACAGGCAATAAAACCGCTTGAAATCACCGCAATGGCGATTAAAATCCGTCGTAATTTCATTCGATAAAAATAGTGAAATGTTGCTTTTGCTATCTTTACGACGTGATAAGAAAAATTAGTCGTGTGTTCTTGGTGGTGCTTTTGGCAGCTCTGGGGTGGTTTCTGGGTTATTTGAAAGCTCCGCACTTTGAAGACACCAAGATGTTTTGGATTGGTTTTGCCGCCTGCATGTTTCTTGTTGCTAGTGTTTTAATCCTTGATTTTCTTTACAATTCGAAGGCTTTTAATACTTCACGAAAAAGCAGGTTCCAGTTAGGTCTATTGTCTGTTTTGGTTTTACTAGCAGCTAGTTTGCCGGGTATAATGACATCACGAATCGACTCCAAATTTCGAAGTCAGCTTGAGACCGAGCAGGACCGGCGAAAAATGGAAGAGGCAAAACGCATTAGCTCTCAAATGACTGGGTATATGGAGGGGACTGGTACATTGTTAGCACGAGGAGATCATGACCTATCAGCTTCCAATATTCGTTCTTTGTCAGACACAACCATTGACCTTGTGGTTGCGTTTAATGACCAACTTAGCCCTTATCACATTGTAACGAAAGATAGCATAACTAAAGCGAAGTATAGTCCTGAAAAAGGACAATTACTGCTTCAGTTGGCTCATCGCAGAATGGACTCGTTATCGTTTGCCAAAATTAAATCGAGGACATCCTTTTCCAGTACATATCTACCCAATGCCAACCTGGACTCAACCGACTTAAGCGGTATTGATTTGTCTAAGTCTTTTATGCCTTACTGTTCCTTGATATCATCTGTTTTAGATTTCGCAAATCTTTCTGACGTCTATTTGAAAGGCGGAGACCTCATTTCTGTCACTATGCATGAGAGTTATGCCAACCGGAGTGATATAAGCCACTCGGATTTCACTAACAGCACTATTCATAAAGCTAGACTAAACGGATGTAACCTTTCGTACTCGCAATTTTATGGTTCGACCATGACCCAATGTGTTGTCAATCACTCCCTATTAGTTGGGGCAATACTCAAAAACTGTATTCTGGTTGGAACTGACTTTGCTGTTTCCGATTTGTCTCGAGTAAACTTGTCTCACAGCAATCTTGAATCAGGTAGGATTGTCGAGACCTCGTTGAATGGTGCAACATTGCTAAAACTGAGATTAGACAGTGTTGAAGTAAGTAGAAACTGGGGCGATATTGTTCAAACCATTGACGCTTGTGGAATCGATGATATCAAAGTCAACTATCAGATACTAAAGGACAATCGCACAGGCAGGAGTTACCTTTCGCCATATTGAGGGTTATTCAATGCCAAATGGCACCCCTTCCCGCATTTTATTGATCTTACGGGCCATCATTTCAAGCGTTGGGTGGTCTTGTGGAAATGGTTTGTGACCAACCCCAAAAGAATAAGAGTAATATGATTGTATTTCATTGAGATAATTTGCCAATAAATTACTTGTCCATACAGTAGATTGTGTAATTTTATGTTTGTCACGAAGAGCCAAGCCTAGTTCTTGACCTATTTTATTGTTTATCAGGTCAACATAATTATCAACTGCATTCTTATTGGGGTTTGTTAGTTCGTCAACAGAAAACTTTCCCGTAATTAAGTGTGGCATCGCATACCGCTCGTGGAGGTCTGCGATAAAATCAGCAATTCTCACCCCATACAATGTGGTAATTAACGCTTGTGCAGTAATGTGGTTATACGTATTGACATAACCTTTTTCACTACTATCCTCCTCACTCTTGTACGATTCATTATGGTGTCTAATGTTAGAAACAGATGCCAAAGCTAAATCATAAAAAGCGACATCTCCTACCCCAAACAATCTCGGTCTTCTTCTTGCGAGCTTGTATATTTCGTTTAACTCAACTCGATTAGCGACCGAATATGGTTCGAAAATCGCGAACTTCGCCCGGTTTGAATAGGAGCCATCTCGCACTTCAATCATATCTCCTTGGGTGACTCCGAAATCTAATATGTTGTTTATAGTGTCTGCTCGATCAACATAGGTGAGAACCACTGATTGTCCTTTGACCGGCATACTATCTGAATTCATATTAGTGTTTATATAAGTAATACCAACGACTTCCCTAAATTCATCTAATGTTTTAAATCGACTTGCCATCAGAGCTCTCACCTTTGGAACAGTGCTATTGTCGCTTGAATAGCACCAACTATAATTACTTGACCCTTCTTGTTGACAAGATACCAGTTGAGTTAAAACGAGAAAACTTAAAACTCCATGTTTCCAAAATTTTATAAGAGACGTCATTACATGCAAGTTAACACGATTGAATGATAATCAGATTTATATAAATTGCATATCATGTGGCCACAGGCTTTTTTGACTATATCATTATTTATTCTATTCACTGGTGTAAAGGCAGAGAGCTCTATATCAATTCTCGATTTTGGAGCTAAAGGAGATGGGAAAAACCTCTGCACTGAAGCAATACAAACCGCAATAAACGCTGTTCATAATGATGGTGGCGGTACTGTGGTTGTTCCGTCTGGTTACTTCCTAACCGGAACAATTCAACTAAAAAGTAATGTCAATCTGCAGTTGAAAAAAAATGCTTGGTTGGTTGGCAGCACCAACATAGAAGATTACTATTCGCTTTCAAAAACTACAGCCACATACCAATGGCCATCTCTTATAGTCGCCAATAATGCGAGCCATGTTTCCATAACTGGGAAGGGGAATATTGATGGACAAGGAAAAGAACTAGCTCTCAACATCGACGACAAGTTTTACGCTGGACAATTAGATAGTTCCTTGTATCAGCTGAAGGAGAAAAGACCCGTTGCACACGTGCGCCCAATGCTGTTACAATTTGTTAACTGCCTGTACGTAGGTATCAAAGATGTTAACTTGTACAATGCCTCAAGCTGGGTTCAGACTTACGACCTGTGCAAATTCGTCTCAATTGACGGCATCAAAGTTATGAGTACGAGTTACTGGAACAACGATGGTATCGATATTGTCGATTGTCATAACGTGAGAATTTCTAACTGCTTTGTCAACTCTTCTGATGACGGCATCTGTTTGAAATCATATAAACGTCGGAATAATGAAGTCGCAATTAATGATAGCATAACCATAACAAACTGTATTGTGCGCTCAAGTGCTAGCGCTGTAAAACTAGGTACTTCCTCATACGGTGGTTTCAAAAACATCGACATATCCGATATCAAAGTATACGACACCTACCGGTCTGCAATTGCGATAGAATCTTGGGAGAACGGCATTGTTGAAAATGTTAAGGTTAAGAACGTCCGCTCGTGGAACACTGGTAATGCAATTTTCATTAGACTAGGAAGCCGTCACGGTTTTGATCAAACAAGTCCCGGAAGCATTAAAAATGTGCAAATAAGCAACGTAAAAGCAACCGTACCATACCTACAACCGGATTGGGCGTACGAATTGCGTGGACCCGCATTGCCGTTCTTTCACAATATTTTTCCAGCTTCAATTGTTGGACTTGAAGACCTTCCCGTCGAAGAAATAATGCTTGAAGACATAAAGATAACCTATCCGGGCGGTGGGAATGCGGCATATGCAAATGCCCCAATCGATAGGCTCAACGAAATACCTGAAAACGCCTCTGACTATCCAGAGTTCTCGATGTTTGGAGAATTACCCGCCTGGGGACTTTATGTCAGACATGCTTCGGGGATTACCATGCGTAATATTCGGTTGAAAGCCAAGAACCCCGACTATCGCTACCCTGTTGTTTTCGATGATGTGAAAAACAGCAAAATTGAAGCACTCGTAGTGAAGGGTGAACGCAAGAAGAAAGACATCATACTAAACAATTCTGACGTACCGAAGCAGAACTAACGTTTTAGTTTAGTGGTAACTTTTTGAAAATGTAAGTCGCTTTTGCCAAGGTCTAGTGATGTAGAAACCGCAAGTCCGCGTTGCTCTAATTCATTAACCGCACAGTAAAAGTGATACACCACGCCATTCCATTTAATCACGCAAGGTTTATGTGCATACTTTATGTCATAAGGCTGACTGGGTTTTATCAAGTCATCCCCTTCCCAAGGAGTCCAATGAATTAAGTCTTTAGAGACAGCAAATCGATTAAATGCATCTTCTCTTCCCTCAGGCCAAAACGCACCGTAATAAAACATTATATAAAGGCTATCTCTCCATCTTTGAACAACTGCATCACCGCTCAAACCTGTGCCGTGATCAATTATGGGATTACCGGGATATCTATACCAGTTGATCATGTCGTCACTCACCGCAATCCCTATTCTTTCAACCCATGACTTCTTTGAGCTCGTATCCCCTACACCATTATAAAACATCACGAAAGGTTTCCCAGTTTGAAGTGTCGTGTCCCAAATAATGCTACTCTTATACAACTTTTTGGTCTCCCAATATCCAATATCCGGATCATTGGTAGTCATTACTGGGTTCTTTGCTCGCAACCATGGATGAGGCGTAGTTACGTCTTTTTTAGTAAATGCCATCCCTATGGATAAGGTTCCTCTCTCATAACCATCCGTGTTTCCCCCGAAATACGACATCCAATAATGATTGAGATATTTCGGAATCTCATAAGACCCGCCCCACTTTGTGTCTATCAAAGCTGGATATCCAGCCGCTTGGTTCCCGTCCCATCTATTCTTGCTGGTAAACGGTAAAACCTTACCTAGTTTATCCCATTTTAGCAAGTCGCTGCTTTTTGCAAGCCAAGTTTCATATCCCTTTCCATTAAAAACCAAATAGGTCATGTACCAAGTACTATCTTTTCTGAAGACAGTTGGACAGTCAATCATATTTGAAGTATCCTCATGAATCATGATTAATCCATATGGATACGGGCATAACATAACACCAAGACAACCATTAAGTTCAGGACAACTTAATCAGGGAAGAACAGATTTTGGAAGTGGTAATGGACTTGGATATAACAATCAGCA
>CAJXLR010000005.1 GCA_913056425.1 uncultured Bacteroidota bacterium | reverse complement strand
TTCCTTAAACAGGTCGTCGATATGTTTATTCTTCTTAGCCAATGTTAAGCTGTTCTTTAACCAGTTTTTTGAGCATTGTGCGAGCTCTTGCCAATTGTGATTTCGACGTTCCCGCGCTGATACCCAGTTCTCCGGCAATCTCTTTATGCGTATAACCTTCGATTACATACAAGTTAAAAACCAAACGATAGCCCTCCGGCAGTTGTTCGATGATTTTGTATAAATCCTCGGTCTTTATTTGTTCTTCTTCTTCAATTTGTATCGAATAAGACGACTCCTCATCACTGTATTGATGCACCTTTTCGTGCTCTTCGAAATGCAGGTATTTGATGCTTTTCTTAAAGTGATCGATGGACGTGTTAATCATTAGTCTGGTCATCCAAGTTTCAAGCGTACTATTGCCCTTAAAGTTCCCGATAAGTCGGAAAACTTTTATAAAGCCTTCGTGAAGCGCATCTTTTGCGTCTTCCATGTTTGAGCAATATCTGGCACATACCCCTAACATCTTGGGAGCATAGGTTTCAAATAATATCTTTTGGGCACGTGAATCATTGTCAATACAGGCGGATATTAAGTCCTGTTCGCTTGCCAACTTTTTCTCTTTGCCCATTTAGTCTCTACAAGTCGCAAAAGGTTGCACCACCAAGTATACTTTTTTGATTTTTTTTTAAGGTTTTTTCTGATGCAGTGTTTTACCCAACAGAAATTGGGATGACCTTATTCCACTACAGGGCTAAACGCATTGTAAATGAGGAGAA
Organism: uncultured Bacteroidota bacterium; assembly: GCA_913056425.1. Lineage (GTDB taxonomy): Bacteria > Bacteroidota > Bacteroidia > NS11-12g > UBA9320 > UBA987. The sequence goes on along the minus strand of CAJXLR010000005.1, from coordinate 22,327 downwards.
TACGAATCACAAATCCCAAACAGAACGGCGTGACCTTCCGAAGCTATTTCGAATCTCCATCCAAAAAGCAATGAATAAATAGAGAAGAACCGGAGAGCCAAGTGTGATAAACGACAAATAGATGAAGTACAAACGGATTCTGGAGTCGCTCATTCCGAGCTTTTGACCTACGTACGCAGATACTCCAAAGAATCGTTGCTCAATGATAAACTTCCACGTATTGATTAAGCGTTGTTTCATGCTCTCTTTAAAACTTCGTGACCAATCTGGCACTCCAGACAGCGTTTAAAAGTACAGTATTTGTTGTGCAATTGCAAAGCTCCTTGGCTCGCAAGACCATTGTTAACCTCAAACCCAACATCGGTGAAACGGCGTGTAACCCTATTGTTTTCGGGTTTAACACTTGCGAGTAAGTCCAACGCGCGATCCGTCCAGTTTGGAAGCGAGTTGAGTTGGCCATAAAAGTACATGATGGGTGCGATGGTGTTCAAAATAACCACGTCAACCAACTGTTCACCAATTCGACAAGCAGTCTTTCGTGTTGGCTTGTCAAACGTGTAGTGTTCCTTCCAATACGGCGAAGTTTCAACGGTTAAGATGTTTCCAACTTCGTCATGTCTGGTGCAGCTCGTAAGCTGTTCGAATAGTTGGGATTTTTGTGCCAGTAGCGCAGCGAGTTGGGCAAGTCGTAAGGTTGGGAAATTTGGTGGCCGAAGCCGTAAAAACTTCCAGGTACTTGGGTCAATAGAACTAAGTTCATACTTGTGTTGGAGGTAGTTAAACTCTTTCCTTAAGCGATTTGGGTAGGCATCTTGATACTCCGAGTGAAGCATTCCGGCCATACCGAACAAATAGGCTTCGATAAGTAGCGTTTTGTTATGATGCCGAGCCAGGATGCGCAGATCTATTTTTCGGCCAAGTAAACCCATAGGTAAACGATTAACCCGCATACCAAACGATTCAAAAAGTAGGATTAAAAAGCACCGTTCTATATCGGAATTGGTCAATTTGTGGAGCGCTCGGATGTGCACTGACTTATCTTTCAATCGCTCGACTGCCATTCGTTCAAATTGCATGGTCACAATTGGTTTGGAAAGCGTTAAATCCGTTGATGCACACGGAATTTTTGATGTGTGCGATTGAAGAAACTGATACCTGTTCAGCACCTTTGAGTTGATTCGGTTTTTCAGTTCCAGCACAGGGATTTTACTTCCGTCTGTGCGGAATACGTCTACGCGGTGTTCGTACACTACGTGAAGAATAGTAGTGTCATAAACGGTGTCATTGTGATGGCCGTGCCCTTTCCAATCTACATCCGAAATGTGTATTTCAACATTGCCAATCCACAATTGTCCGCCAATTCGAATTCGTGCATTACTAAAATCCGGTCCACCATCAGTATTGATGAAACCTCGACGGATTAACTGAATTGGACGTCCGTCTGTGGTTTTGAGATGAGTCGTATTAAAAAGGGCACTCTTCCACACATAGTGTAGCAAGTGTTCTTTCATGTTTGGTTCTTAACCTCAAAGGTAAGAAGCCATCTCAGATTGAAGTTTGGATGCTTCGAGGCCGGCAGCCTCGGCAAAGTCCTCATTTGAGGAGGCATAAATGATTCCTCTACTCGAGTTGACAAGCAATCCTGTGTGGCTGTTTTTGCCGTAAGTCGCAACATCGGCAAGGCTTCCGCCCTGTTTACCAACTCCCGGAACAAGCAAGAAGTGATTTGGAACAATAGATCGAATATCGGTCAATCTTTCTGCTTGGGTTGCTCCAACCACAAACATTAGATTCTCCTCGGTGCCCCATTGTGCCACCTTCCGTATTACATCCTGGTAGAGCTTTTCTTCACCTACTAAAAGATGCTGAAAATCCTGGCTACCCGGATTGGACGTGAGTCCCAAAACGATTACTACCTTACCATATTCCATAAATGGTTCAACGGAGTCTCTGCCCATGTATGGACTCACCGTAATGCTGTCAAAATCCATGTTCTGAAGGAAGGCTTTCGCATACATCTTACCGGTGTTACCAATATCACCCCGCTTAGCATCGGCTATGGTGAAGCAGTTCTGTGGGATTGCGTTCAGACTTTCTTCCATAATTGACCATCCGTCTGCGCCATATTGCTCGTAGAACGCCGTATTTATTTTGTATGAAACGGCTTTGTCTTTCGTGGCTTCAATAATTGCCTTGTTAAAGTCCAAGATGGACTCTGTGGTTTTAGGCATGTGGTGCGGAAGTCTCTCAATATCTGTGTCCAGACCAACACATAGGAAACTTTGCTTCTGATTAATCTCGGTGATGAGTTTTTTTATGTCCACGGAAAATGCTTTCGGCAAAGATATAAGCCCAAACTTACAAGCCTAGAATAAAGACTGCAGGTCGCTTATGCAGTTCTGATGCATGTTGGGTCCAGTCTTTCAGTTGACGCGTAACCACCGACTGTGTTTCCATGGTTATATCAACACCAACGCACAACAGAGCATCGGTTTGGAAGTGGTTTTGTAAGGTTTTGATGAAGGCTCCGTTTCGATACGGCGTCTCAATAAAGATTTGAGTTTCGTTCCGTTTAACATCACTCGCAGCCTGCTTCAAGATTTTCTTTTTCCGCTGTTCATCGTGTGGCAAATAACCATGGAACTTGAACGATTGGCCGTTAAAACCAGAAGCCATTAGCGTAAGCATTATAGAAGACATGCCAATTAACGGAACCACTTCTATTTCATTTTTATGCGCTAAACGGACAATTTCAAAACCAGGATCTGCTACACAGGGTAGGCCTGCATCCGACAACAACCCAACGTCCTTTCCATTTTTACAACTCCGTAAATAGGAAGCGTAATCCGCTGGATCAGAGTGTTTTCCCATCAGGTGAAACGTAAAATCGTTTTGATGAATTGGTGTACCACTCGCCTTAAGTACAGCACGTGCAGGCTTTTCGTTTTCAACGATGAATTCATCCAGTGCATGAATAATCTCCAAGCTGTGTGGAGACATCAAGCTTGAATCAAAATTTCCCAAAAAACCGGGAATCAAAAACAATCGCCCTTTCGACATTTTAAGCTGCCAAGTCTTCTGCTATTTGCAAAGTCTCGTGTAAGTAAATATCCTTTTTCAAGGCTTTATACCGATCCTTTGCTCGTTTCATCTTCGTGGTGTCCGATTCCATTTCTTTTAAGTCATCTTCCAAACCGGTAATTCGCATATCTTGGTATGGCTTAAATAGTTCCTTGTATGCTTCGTTTTGAGCTTTCTTTGCTTCCTGCTCTTTGCGATAAGACTCTAAATTAAGCGTGTACTCATCGTTGTCTCGCTCTGCTTTCCAACGCTTGGCATTTTCATCTATGGCAACAAACAGGGTGTCATTCGCAATACGTTTTTTGCTTGCTTTGATAACGGCGGGGAACGAAGACTTATCTGCAACTTCGATGTAATCCGTAGTTTCTATTTCATCCCAAGGCATGGAGTTATCTTGCTCTTTTTCACCGGTTGGAATGTAGGTGTAGTTGTCCGGCCATATAATATCCGGAGTTACACCACGCAGCTGAGTTGCATCTCCGTTTATGCGGTAGAATTTCTGAGTGGTGATTTTTATAGCTCCAAGATCAGGAAAACCGCTTCCACGGAGGTTTCGATTTAAGTCGAAGAACTGTTGTACGGTTCCTTTTCCATGAGTTGTGTGTGAGCCAACGATTAAACCACGACCGTAGTCTTGAAGCGCTGCTGCAAGAATTTCACTCGCTGAAGCGCTGAATTCGTTTACCATCACAACCACCGGTTTATCCCAAAGCACACCTTTATCTTCATCTTCCAAAATGCGTGGTGGATAATTGCGTGCTTTAACCTGAACAACAGGTCCTTTATCGATAAACAGTCCGGCGATTTGAACTACATCCTGCAATGAGCCACCGCCGTTACCGCGTAAATCAAAAATGAGTGATTCTGCACCGGCTTTATTCAGCTTTTTAAGTTCATCTCGAACATCTTTCCAGCTGGTTCGACCACCGTTTCCGTTAAAGTCGGCATAAAAGCTTGGTAAGTTTAGATATCCAACTTTATGGTTGTCGGTATCTTGGATGATAACAGATTTTGCGTAGGTCTCTTCAAGCTGAACCACATCACGAACAATAGGAATCACCTTAACCGTTCCATCGGGTTTCTTTACCGTGAGACGCACTTCAGTTCCTTTCTTACCTCGGATGAGCTTTACGGCATCATCAATTCGAGCATTTACGATGTCTACCGGCTCCCCATCTCCTTGGGCTACTTTTAGGATGATATCGTTCGCACCCAGCTCCCCTTGCATCGCAGAAGGACTCCCAGGGACAATCGAATTCACACGGATAAACCCGTCCTTTTCTTGCAGTTGTGCTCCAATACCTTCGAGCTGACCGCTCATTCGAATATCGAAGTTTTCTTTGTCTGCAGGCGGGAAGTACGATGTATGCGGATCGTACAAAGTAGTTATGGCATTAACATACGCCGATAGTCGATCTTTTCGGTCCAGTTTTCGCATGCGCTCAAACCAATCGTCATGTGTTTTTAGCACACCTTCACGAGCTTCCTGCTCGAGTTCTTCCATTGTCTTTATGGTTTCCGCATTACTTGAATCATTTGTCTTGGCCTTTTCCACATCAACGGCAGTTGCAAGTCGAGTCATCACATTGTACTTAAGGTACTTTCTCCAGCGCTCTTTCAGATCGGCTTCATCTTTCGCATAAGGCTGATCTTCGTCGAATGAAACCGTCTCGTCAATCGTATAATCAAAAGGCTTTTTAAGGATATCTTGGTAAAAGTCTTCGCACATGTCAATACGTGCATTTAATACCTCTAAGCTGAGGTCGAAAAATTCATACGAACCCGTGAGAGTTTGATCGTCTATTTGCTGTTTGTAAGCTTCAAGTTTTTTGATGTCTTCTTGCATGAGGAAGCGCTTGCTTCCGTCTATAAAGCTCAAGTACTGATCAAAAACACGCTCACTCGTTGCGTTGTCCATCTCCAATGGAGCAAAGTGCATGTAGTCTAAGTTTTCTTTTATCACTCGGAGCAATACATCCTCTCCGGTGTTTTGATTCTTCAGGTAGAAGCCCCAACTGAGCAAGGCTACCGGAACCAGAATCATTAAAGTCTTTATCGTATTTCTCATTAATCTGCTCTTCATTCTACTATTAACGAACAATGCAAAAAGTAAATGGTCGTGTCCGTCTCTTTACAGAAACGTAAAGATGACTGTTCCATTATTTGCTTGCGTCGTTTTTCGATGTTCAGGTGGTGCTGGACGACCAACCGCCATGAGGACAAAGATATTGACTATTTTGCGCGAAATTTTTGAAACATGAAACAACTTGTACTGATGGGGCTTGGAGTGGTTTTGCTTACACAATGTAAATCGCCAAGCACAAACGAAAATCAAGACGAGACTATGGAGAATAAACCAGTGGCTTTTGAGCTATCAAACATTGATTCAAGTATTGCACCGTGCGACAACTTTTATAAGTACGCGATTGGTAACTGGCAGAAAGAAAACGAAATCCCGGGTACAGAAGGTCGGTGGATGAGTTTTGATGTCCTAGCGAAAGACAATGAGGCTAAGATTCAAGAGATTTTGGATGAGTCGTTGAATGCTGAGAATCCGGAGAAAGGGTCGAACATTCAGTTGATTAAAGATTTTTACTTGTCAGCACTCGACACAAACGGGCGAAACGCTGCTTCATTCAAAGCGTTGATGCCTTTCTTAGATGAAATCGATGCGGTGGAAGACTATGTGTCACTTCAGAAAACTATGGCTAAACTCAAGCGATACCGAGTGGGTTCACCAATAGGATTTTATGTTGGAGTGGACGACATGAATAGTGATGAGCACATAGTAAGTGCGAGTCAGGGTGGCCTAACCTTGGGCGATAAATCATATTACCTAAAGGAAGGAGAGAAGTACGTTTCGATACGCGAAAAGTATGTTGAGCACGTGAATAAGATCTTTTCTATGGCAACCATCGACGAGCAAAATGCAGGTGAACGCATTTTAGCGATGGAAACCAAGATTGCACAAATAAGCTGGGATAGAAAAGACCTTCGAGATGCGGATAAGACCTATAACAAAATGACGGTTGAAAAATTTGACTCTGATTTGGACAACATCGATGTTGCTTCAATTCTAAGTGAAATGGGTTTGAGCGCCGCAGAAGAATTGGTTGTTGGTCCTGTATCTTTTTACACCGAACTTGATGCGTTGTTCCCAACCATTTCGGTAGCAGATTGGAAATCGTATATGAAGTGGCACCTTTTCTCTGCGTATGGAAATCACATCGACGACAATTTCCAGAAAGCATCCTTTGAATTCTTCAGCAAAGAAATACGCGGTGTAGAAGAAATGCGACCTCGACAAGAGCGTATTCTTAAAACCGTTAATGGAAGTTTAGGTGAGCCACTGGGTAAGCTTTTTGTTGAAAAACACTTCCCGAAGGAGTCGAAAGACTACATGGTAGAGCTAATTGAGAATCTAAGATCTGCTTACGCGAGAAGCATTCAGGGACTTACATGGATGGGCGACTCTACCAAGGAGAAAGCGATGAAGAAACTTAAGTCGTTTACTTACAAAATCGGTTATCCGGATAAATGGAAGGATTATTCTCAAGTGGACATCAGTGCGGATAATTACTTGCAGAACATCATCAACTTGGGTGTTTGGCGCTATGATTATATGGTAAGTAAACTGGGCAAACCGGTAGATCGAGATGAGTGGTATATGACACCACAAATGGTGAATGCCTATTACAGCAGAGCCAACAACGAGATTGTATTCCCAGCGGGAATTTTACAGCCACCATTCTTTCATCCAACCTTCGATCACGCGATCAACTACGGTGGTATTGGAGCTGTAATTGGTCATGAGTTTAGCCATGGATTTGACGACCAAGGTGCTAAGTACGACTGGGATGGAAACAAGAACAACTGGTGGACAAAAGAAGATGAAGAGCGCTTTAAGGAGCTTACATCTAAGCTTGCGGAGCAGTATAGCACTTACGAGGTGTTACCGGGTGAGTTTGTGAATGGCGAACTGACGCTGGGAGAAAACATCGCAGACTTGGGAGGTCTTACACTTGCATACATGGCATTAGAAGATGTGATGAAAAACGAGGAAGACCCAATGGTGGATGGATTTACCTGGCAGCAGCGATTCTTCCTAGGTTGGGCGAACGTGTGGAAAGGAAACATCCGTGATGAAGCACTTCGAAACCGAATTTTAACCGACCCGCACTCACCGGGAGAACAACGTGTAATCGGGCCATTGGTTAATTTACCTCAGTTCGATGAAGCTTTTGGTTGCGCGGGCACCAAGATGAGCAAGTCAGACACTGCTCGAATAAAAATCTGGTAAAGATTAAGTAAACGTCATAATTAGCGGCGGTGCTTTATGCACCGCCGCTTTGCGTTTATCTTTGCACTATGTTACGTGCAATCGCCTTTGTGGCCATACTTATTCTCTCGCTTGGAGCTGAAGCTCAAGACACCATTCGGTTGATGCAATACAACTTGCTGAACTACCGAAATACAACCAGCCAGTGTACCAATTCTACCAACAATCCCGATCAAAAAGACGGATATTTAGGAACCATCGTTTCACATGTTAACCCGGATATAATTGCCGTAAACGAGATGGGTGCAAACTGGTTAAATCCAAATAAGATTTTGACCAATGCGCTCAACAAAAACGGGGTAAATCATTTTGCACAAGCAGAGTTTTCGAATAATGGATTTAGCAGCATTACCAATATGCTATTCTTCAATAAAACCAAGCTTGATTTACACAGTCAAGATGTAATCGATCGCAATCCGGATAATTCAGAAATGGTTCGTGTGATTGATGTTTACACCCTATTTGTAAAGAATAACGCCTTGCTAAAAGGTGATACCACATTCCTAACCGTCTACCTCGCGCACTTAAAAGCGGGAAGTAGCTCTAGCGATAAAACCACTCGCGCTAAAATGACCGAAGCCGCGATGAATCACCTTAAGGATAATCACACATCACATGCGTATTTCTTCGCAGGTGATTTCAATATCCAAAGTCATAGTGAGCAGTGTTATCAAAACTTAACTAAGAATAGTACCACATCCATCCGCTTCTACGATGTGAAGAATGCTCCGGGCAGTTGGAACAACAATAGCCTCTACGCAAACTTGCACACGCAAAGTACGCATGATGGAGATTCTCGTGGAGGGTGTTTCAGTACCGGAGGAATGGATGATCGCTTTGATTTCATTTTGTGCGGTAAAGAAGTCTTGGATAACACGTATGGTGTGCGCTACATCGATGGCTCATACAAAGCTCTTGGTCAGGATAGCCGTCGCTTCAATGGAAACATAAAGCAGCCAGCTAGCAACATTATTCCGGCTGAAGTTTCGAACGCTCTCTATGAGATGTCAGACCACCTACCTGTACTAATGGATGTTGCCGTTACCGATGCAAACTCGTCGGTTGAGTCGATTAATCGCCCTTCGGGAATCGTTGTTTCTTACAAGGGAGAAGTTGTTGAGTTGTCGGGATTAGATAATGTGAAACAGTTCGACCTAATTGATAACACCGGGAGAATCATACTGTCTGTAAAGCCGACATCAAACACCTATGAAATTGATGGTAATGCGTTTCGAGCAGGATTGTATCACATAAGGGGTGAAGCAACAAACGGTAAGTATTTTGGTGAAACCATTCAACTCATTAACTAAATGCGCAAAACGCTCTTACTTATTGTTCTGGCTTCTTGGAGCGTATTGGGTTTTACCCAAAATGATTTCTACAACAAGCCAAAGTATGAGCGATTTGTGAGTGCCGGACCTGCCTATTTCTTCGGGGATATCGGTGGCCCAACCAAGAATCCCATTTATTTTATGGGCTATAGTGAGTTGGATTTCAAGAATTCGCGACCGAGTTTAACGTTTGGAATAAAACGAAACCTAAACAAAGTATTTGCACTGCGCGGGTCGTTTGGGTACACCTATTTGCATCAGTCGGACGCAAATTCTAATCGAAATGGTATTCGCGTGCGGAACCTGTCCTTTTTTACGAATGTCTATGAAGCCACAGTTATGCCGGAGATTCGTGTTGCCAAGTTTAGTCTCAACACACGTCGCAAAAAAAGCCATTGGGAGTATTACATCTTTGGTGGGACCGGTTTATTCTATTTTAATCCCAAAACGAGGTATAAAGGAACCGTTGTAGAGTTACAACCATTGGCCACTGAAGGTCAAGGCTTGATTCCTGGAACTAAGAAGTATTCGCGACTTGAAGCTTGCTTCCCCGTTGGAGGTGGTTTGCGTATGGGCGTTGGTTTTACCAGCTCAATATTCGCCGAGCTTGGGTATCGCGTAACGTTTACCGATTACATTGATGATGTAAGCACAAGCTATGTAGACTATGAGTCTTTGGTGGCTCAAAACGGATCGCTTGCAGGCGAATTGGCCTACAGAGGTGATGGTACATATCCTCAAGGTCGGAATCGAGGCAACAAGTTTAACGACGACCACTACCTGTTCTTTAACATTGGTTTTTCTACTTCATTGAAGAGTATTCGTCCAACTCGATTCCACGGCAGGTAAGCTTTTCTGCAGAAAATTCTAAAATCGCTGCGAAAAATAGTTTCGTTGGTACTCTTACCAATCTCATTACCCTTGTCTAAGGAGTAACTGCTAACATTGAATATCCAAAAGAGTATTAATTATGAGACGAGTTCTGTTATTCCTAGCCATTAGTTCACTTATCCTAAGTTGTACCAACTCATCGAAGTTCCCGGTCTATAGTCCGGAGTTTATAAAACACATTTCAGCATACACCTCGGGAGTGGTGGATCGCGATGCCTCTATTCTCATTATGCTCGTAGAACCACTGGAGCAGAAGAAAATGGATAAAACAGATCCGGAAGACCTGTTGGAGTTTAGTCCAAGAATTAAAGGTAGCGCGGTCTGGGTGGATAGTCGCACGGTGAAGTTTACCCCGGAAGAAGAACTTCCGCGAGGAACTATTTATCAAGGGGTATTCTATTTGGGCGAGGTTAAGAAAGTAGATCGTGAATTGCGGAAATTCCCATTCCGTTTTGAAACCCGTAAACAGAGCATTGCGCTTCAACTAAATGGTATTCGCACTTATCCTGACAACAATCCAAAATTCCGATACATCACGGGGCAAATAAACACAAACGACAAAGAAGAACGGGAGCTCGTAGAGAAATGCTTAAAGGTAAAGTACCGCGGCTCCAATGCCAAGATCAAGTGGCTCACAAACTCCGACCAGACCTTCAATTTTCGCTTGGATAGTATCGAGCGCGGCGAGTACCAAGAGCAAGTTGTGTTTTCACTTAACGGGGATGCCATAGAAGCGGATGAGACAGACACTCGTGTGGTTAGTATTTCAGGAATGGGTGTTTTTGGACTTGAGAACATCGAAATTACGCACGAACCGGATCAGAAGGTTGAAGTGTATTTCTCAGAAAACCTAAACCAACTTCAAAGCTTACTGGGTTTGGTAAAAATGGACAGTCTAGACCTGGAATCTTTTGAGGTGAATGGAAACAAATTAACCATCTTCCCCAAAGAGCGGATTTCCGGTGAACACACATTGTCTTTTTCCCAGAATATCAAAAATTACGCTGGCTACCGCCTGAAAAAACCCATCACACGTAAGGTGTATTTTGAACGCACCAAGCCTAAGCTAAAGATGATTGGTGAGGGAACAATTGTACCAAATGCTAAGGGTATCGTTTTCCCGTTCGAGGCCATGGGTTTAAAAGCCGTAGATGTATGGATTTACCGCATCTACGAGAAAAATATTGCTCAATTCCTTCAGGTTAATGATCTCGATGGAAACAATCAACTTTCACGGGTTGGAAAACAAGTTTATAAAGGCAAGGTCGACCTGAATCAGAACAAAAAGGTTGAGGAGAATAAATGGACTCGATACACCCTAAACATCAATAAGTACATCAAACAAGAACCTGGAGCCATATACAGAGTTCTGATTGGTTACCGAAGCTCTTACACCTTCTTCGATTGCCCTGAAGGCAGAGACTACAGTCTTGACGATGATGGTTTGTACTACGAGTACTACAACGGTGAAAACTCAAACCTTTCTCGTTCAACTCCATGTGAGCGCAGATTCTACTATGGTGGATCACTTTGCCGAAATATACTTACTTCGGATGTGGGGCTCATTGTTAAAAAAGGCAATGACGGAATCACGCATGTATTTACCAGTAGCCTGATAAGCGCAGGACCAATTCAAGGAGCCAAGGTCGATTTTTACTCATATCAGAATCGACGGATCAACACGGTTTACACGAATATGCAAGGCATGGCCCAGATTAAACTGCCGGAAGAGCCCTATTTGGTTACGGCTACCGTTGGGCACCAGAAAGGCTACCTAAAAATTAGTGGTGGTCGCAGCAATTCGACATCAAAGTTTAACGTAGGAGGAGTGAACGGACACTCACCAATAGACGGGTGTATCTATACCGAACGCGGTGTATGGAGGCCTGGCGACAGTATATACACCAGTTTCGTTTTGCAAGACAAGAACAACACGTTGCCAAACAACGTACCGGTGAAGTTTGAACTCCGGAACACCCGTGGCCAAATTGTTCGAAACATAACAAGAAATACATCTGTAGGTGGCGTTTACGATTTTAGAACTGCGACAGAACCGAATTGGCAAACCGGGAATTATTCGGCCAAAGTGGTTGTTGGGAATCGAAGCTTTTATCGCTCGATAAGTGTCGAAACGGTAAAGCCAAACCGACTTAAACTGAGACTTAATGTGAAGGACAGTCTTATTCGAGTAGGGGAAACAAATCAAGTTACGCTATCGTCGGAATGGCTGCATGGTGCACCTACTCCGGGCTTGAAATACAACGTCAAAGGAAAGATTACCTCGGTTCATACGTACTTCAAGAACTATTCAGAATACAATTTTAATGATGCAACTAAGAGTGCAACAACCAAAGAAATGGTTCTTTCTGAAGGCAACCTGGACAATACGGGTAAAGTTGATTTTGCGCCCAACTTCTATCTTAACGATCGTGTAAAAGGCTCATTAAAGGTAAACCTCATTGCTAAGGTATTTGAGAAGGGTGGAAACTTTAGTCAGGACTACGGCACCTTCCCGGTTCAAGTGTTCAAGAGCTACGTGGGTATTCGTACACCAAGAACTTCGGAGCACGACAACAGCCTAGAGACCGATAAGAAACACATATTCAAGATCGCAAACGTAGACCCATCGGGTAAGCCCTTAACGAGTAAACGAGTTTCCGTTAAGATCTATAAGGTAGATTGGAATTGGTGGTGGGAGCACAGACACAACATGTCTTCCTTTATGCAATCGAAAAGTTTGTTCCCTGTGGTTGATACGATTATCACAACCGACAACAACGGATTGGGTAAAGCCGCGTTCAGACTCCCTTATCCTAACTGGGGGCGGTTTATTATGGTGGCGCGTGATGAAGCATCGCAACACACGGCTTCGCAAATGTTCTATGTCGACTGGCCTTACTGGAGAAGAGGGAATCGGAACAAATCGGAACAAGCCAAGACCATAGTTCTTACGAGCGACAAGCAGACCTATGGAGTGAATCAAACTGTTCAAGTTACTATACCTTCTTCAGCCTCCGGACGTGCACTTGTTTGCATCGAAAATGGATCATCGATTATGAAGAAGTTCTGGGTGACCGGGTCTGACAAAGAAACGAGATTCCAGTTTCAGACAACAGCCGACATGGCACCTAATGTGTACGTTCATGTCAGCTACCTTCAAGCATACAAAGACAAAGAGAACGACTTACCAGCAAGGCTGTATGGTATCCTCCCCATCAAGGTAGAGAATCGAATGAGTCATTTGCATCCAATTGTCACTGTTGCCGACGAGATTCGACCAGACCGAGATGAGATCATACGTGTTAAGGAGCGCAACGGACGCCCAATGACATATACGCTGGCTGTTGTAGATGAAGGATTGTTGGATCTGACGCATTTTAAAACGCCAGAGCTCTGGTCGCACTTCTATCAAAAGCAACGCCTTGGGGTTCGCACTTGGGATTTGTACGACGAGGTAATGGGTGGCTATGCCGGAAAGTATGGCAATGTACTGAGCGTTGGGGGTGATGAGGCCGGTGTTCGAGATGAGTCGGTTCACAAAGCAAAGCGATTTAAACCTGCGGTTAAATTCCTTGGTCCTTTTAAGCTCCGCCCGGGTCAGGTTGCCAAGCATTCGGTTAAGATGGGCGAGTATATTGGAGCGGTTCGGGTGATGGTTGTGGCCCGACAAGGTCAGGCCTACGGAAGCACAGATAAATCTGTAAAAGTTCGGAAACCAATCATGGTGCTTCCAACCTTACCAAGAGTGCTAAGTCCTGGTGAACGTATTAAAATTCCGGTGACCGTTTTCTCGATGACTCCTGGAAAACGAGATGTTTCGGTAAGCCTTAAATCAAGCGAGAACCTCAGACTAACCGGCGATAAATCACAAAAGGTAACTTTCGATGCGATGGGCGATCAAACGGTTTTCTTCGAAGCTATTGTAGCCGAGAAAGTTGGAGTTGCAAACCTTAAAACTACAGCAACGTCCGGCACCGAAACAGCAGTGAAAAACATTGAGATTGCTATTCGAACACCCAACCCAAGAGTATATGAAACCGAGGCATTTTCGGTTGCGAAAGGTCAGAGTTTATCGGAGGCTATCAGCTTAGCTGGAATGGGCGGTACAAACAACTGTGCCGTGGAAGTTTCCAGTTTGCCGCCATTGAATATGCACAGCAGGTTAGATGAATTACTACAATATCCGCACGGGTGTGTTGAGCAAACAACCTCATCTGTATTTGCACAACTATTCGTGGATGATATTCTAACCCTAACGGAACAGCAGAAGTTCGAGTCTGAGCAAAATATACAAGCTGCAATTCGCAGACTCAAACTGTTCCAAACGTCTACAGGCGGTTTGGCATACTGGCCTGGGAATCGATACGATAATGAGTGGGGAACAACGTACGCGGGGCACTTCTTACTCTTAGCTCAGCAAAAAGGTTATAAGGTTGAGAAGCGGTTTATGGACCAGTGGCTGAGTTACCAGAAAGATAAAGCCAAGTCTTACGAGGGCACCGTTTGGTACGATGATTTAACCCAAGCGTATCGGTTGTATACACTGGTGCTGGCAGGTAAGCCAGATGTAGCATCGATGAATCGTATGCGGGAACGAAGTAAGCTATCGGGCTTGGCACGGTGGAGGTTGGCAGCTGCATATGCACGAGCAGGAATGGTTGAAGTGGCTTCGAGCCTGGTAGATGAACTCACGCTTACAGACCAGGATTACAGCAAGGGGCATGGATCAACGTTTGGTTCAAGTCTTCGCGATAAAGCAATGATTCTGGAGACTATGCACCTGTTGGATATGGACGATAAGTCGATGCGACTCGTACGTCAGATTGCAAATGAACTTAGTTCGAAACGTTGGTTGAGTACTCAAGAAACGGCTTACTCGTTGATTGCTGTTTCTGACATCTACAAGGAGAACAGTCAATCAAACTTGACGTACACCCTGAGCTCTGATGGAAACGTTAAAGAAGTGAATACCGCTAAAACAGTTAGTCTTACACGATTAAGATCCAAGTCGGACAAAGGTTCTGTAAACATAAAGGTTAAAAACCCGTCTGAGTCGTTACTCTATGTACGTGTACTCAAGTCGTACGTGCCGCTTAAAACCGATTCTGTTGCCTTAAAACGCAACTTGGCGATGGACGTGAAATATGTTGACTACTCCGGAAATGAATTGGATCCGAAGAAGCTAGTTCAAGGTCAAGAGTTCAAAGCTATTGTTCGAGTGAAGAATACCAGTTTGAATGGAAGGTTGAAAGACATGGCCATGTCGTTTATGGTTCCGGTTGGATGGGAAATAGAGAACACGAGAATGATGAATTCCGGTGGGGGCGATTATGCATACCGCGATTTCAGAGATGATCGAGTATACACATACTTTGATATGCGTGCGAACGAGTTGAAGACTTTCGAGTTTAAACTAACAGCCTCTTATTCAGGTGAATTTTTCCAGCCCACGCTATCAACCACCAACATGTATAACAATGACATTCAGGCAACTGTACCCGGCGGTTGGGTAAAAATTGTATCGGAAGCCGAGCACACGCAGTAGCGCACCGGCAAACAGGTTTGCACTGGTTCTTCGTACATTTGATGTATGAGACCAGCTGCATTTCTGATGTTGTGGTTGTCTTCTTTCGCAGTATTTGCGCAAGATTACATCCAACAATCCTACTCGATAAAAACCGATAAGAATATCGAGTATGGTAAGGTTGAAGACTTTGCCGGAAACATGCGAAGCCTAACGCTTGATGTTTCTTATCCAACAAATGATTCGGTTGAATCTTGCGGGAGACCGCTAATCCTAATCGTACACGGAGGTGGTTTTGTTGCCGGAAGTAAGGACAATGGCTCTATCGTTCGAATGCGAGAAGACTTTGCTAAACATGATGATGTAAATGTTCGTTTATTCCCTAATCCAACCGATCCGACTACCGGTTTTAACATCCATACACCACACGCACCGGAACAGATAATTGTGTTTGATTTGATGGGACGTGTTGTACCCATTGAAATGCACGCGACAGAAAACAATGTATCCTGTACTTTCAAGCAAGATTTAATCCGTGGGACGTACATGGTAGTTTTGGATTTTGGCAGTGCACGAGTTCACAAAAGGTTGGTGGTGAACTAATCAATGGCCGGCATATACATTCACATACCATTCTGCCGGAAGGCGTGCCATTACTGCGATTTTCATTTTTCTACGACACTTAATTTGGTGGATGATTTGCATCGTTCACTTCGGAAAGAAATGATGCTCCGATCGAAAGAATTAAAGGATGAGGAAATTGGATCGATCTATCTGGGAGGTGGAACGCCGAGCGTTTTGTCACCCATTCAAATCGGCCAGTTATTGGACGACATACAAGCGAATTTTAAAGTTACTGAAGGAGCAGAGGTCACGATTGAAGTGAATCCGGATGATTGTGACATCCGTGTTATGGAGTCTTGGAAGAAGTCTGGTGTGAACCGATTGAGTATTGGTATTCAATCCTTTCATCAAAAAGATCTCGACTGGATGAATCGCTCGCACAACTCAGCTCAAGCGGAGAAGGCTGTTCTGGATGCAGCGAGTCTCGGTTTTAAAGACATCACTATTGATTTAATCTACGGACTGCCGGAAGCGAGTCTTACGGATTGGAAGTACAACGTGAATAGGGCTCTGAGTTTACCAATCAATCACCTATCGGCCTACAACCTTACCGTTGAGCAAGGTACTGCTCTGCATCACTTCGTGAAAACGGGTAAGACTAAGAACGTAGACGACGAAATGTCGGCGGAAGCATTGTCCTATCTCCAACAGCAAATAGACCAGAACGACTGGGAGCAGTATGAGATATCAAATTATTGCAGGTCCGGGGCTTATGCCGTTCACAACACGAATTATTGGCGACAAGTACCGTATCTGGGAATTGGACCTTCAGCACATTCTTATGTTGATGGAAAGCGCAGATGGAATATTCGGAATAACCCCAAGTACATTCAGGCACTCGAGAATGGAATTCAATTCTGGGACGTGGAGGAGCTAACCGATGTAGATCGCTTTAACGAACACATTATGTTGGGTTTACGCACCAAATGGGGTGTGAGCATTTCAGAGATAGCGTACAAATTTGGGGTTGACCTTACCAAGGATGGAGAGTATGACCGATTTGTGCAGGAGAAACTAACAGAAGAAATCGATGGAAATTTGGTTTTAACTCGAGCCGGAATTCTGCTTGGGGATTATATAGCCTCATGCTTTTTTCGGACGAACGACTCAAACTAAGCACCTGCCCAACTGTTCTAACTGCTGACAACCATTATGAAAACAATTTTAGTAACCGGGGCTTCCGGATTGATTGGTAAAAGCCTAATTGACTTACTGCTCGCAGAAGGGCACAAGGTCAAGACTATCGGTCGGTCTTCAAAATCTGATGAAAGGTTCCAGTCTTTCGTTTGGAACTATAAGGAAGATTACATTGAAGAAGGTGCCTTGGATGGGGTGGATGTAATCATTCATTTGGCGGGTGCCAATATCAGTTCGGGTAGATGGACACCTCAACGCAAAAAGGAAATTGTAGATAGTCGGGTAGAGACTACGGAGCTGCTTTTTCGTAAGGTGAAAGAACAGAATTTACCAATTAAGTCGTTCATTTCTGCATCAGCAATAGGTTATTATGGTGCAGTTACAAATGAGTTTATTTATAGCGAAGAAGATGCGCCACATACTGACTTTATTGCGGATGTCTGTGTGAAGTGGGAGCAAGCTGCCAAACGATTTGAAGAGATTGGAATTTCAACAACCATTTTACGCACCGGAGTTGTTTTTAGTGAAACAGGAAGTGCTCTGCAGAAATTAACACTACCAATAAAGGATGGTGTAGGTTCTCCAATCGGTTCAGGTAAACAGTACATGCCATGGATTCATATTGAGGACTTATGTGAGATGTACCTTGGCGCGGTAGACAACAAGATAAAAGGCATTTACAATGCGGTTGCTCCAAATCATGCAACAAACAAAGATGTTGTAAAAACGGCCGCACGGGTTATGAGAAGGCCTTGTTTTATGCCAAACGTACCTACAGGATTGATGCGGATAATCTTTGGTGAAATGTCAGCAATACTACTCGAGGGAAGTCGGGTTTCTGCTCAAAAAATTGAGAACTCTGGCTACACTTTTAATTTTCCTAAGTTGGAGTCCGCGCTGGAAGATTTACTTAAATGATCGCGGGTGCGCGTACTTGTATAAGTCTTCTTCCGGAAGATTCTTGAAGTATTCGTACGTCACTTTCAGTCCGTCTTTTCTACTTACTTGAGGTTCCCAGTTTAGAATATCTTTCGCCCGGGTAATGTCCGGTTTGCGTTGTTTCGGATCATCTTTTGGTAGATCCTTGAACACAACTTTTTGGTCGGTACCTGTAAGCTCAATGATTTCTTTTGCAAAATCCAAAATGCTGATTTCATCTGGGTTTCCAATATTCACCGGATGAGCATAATCACTCTTTAGCAAACGGTAAATCCCTTCTACCAGGTCGTCTACATAACAGAAACTTCGCGTTTGGCTTCCATCTCCAAAAACGGTGATGTCTTCACCTCGGAGCGCTTGACCAATGAATGCAGGCAATGCTCTACCATCATTCAGGCGCATTCTTGGTCCATACGTATTAAAAATTCGCACGATACGGGTTTCAACACCGTGGAAGGTGTGATACGCCATGGTCATTGCTTCTTGGAAGCGTTTTGCTTCATCATATACACCACGAGGACCAACTGGGTTAACATTTCCCCAGTAGTCTTCCGTTTGAGGGTGAACCAATGGGTCACCATAAACTTCTGAAGTAGAGGCGATGAGCATACGTGCTCCTTTTGCAAGGGCTAGTCCCAAACAATTGTGTGTTCCCAGCGAACCCACTTTTAGCGTAGGTATTGGAATTTTTAGGTAGTCGATTGGACTGGCAGGAGATGCGAAATGAAGGATGTAGTCCAACTTACCCGGAATGTGGATGTATTTGGAAACATCGTGGTGATAGAACTCAAACTGCTCCAATGGCATAAGATGTTCTATGTTTTTCATGTCACCCGTAATCAGGTTGTCCATGGCAATTACATGGTAACCTTCTTTTATAAATCGGTCACACAGGTGTGAACCTAGAAATCCTGCTCCGCCAGTAATCAGTACCTTTTTCATTTGATTGTTTTTCGTCCGATTGAGTAATAGGTGTAACCTTGGTCTTGCATTTTATCCAAGCTAAATAGGTTACGTCCGTCGAAAATGATTTTGTTCTTTAGGTTGGTGGTGATTCGCTCGAAGTTTGGATTTCGGAATTCACCCCATTCTGTAGCGATAATCAGCGCATCAGCGTTGTCCAATGCGTCGTACATGTTATCCGTATACTGGATTTTGTCGCCAATAACACCCTTCACGTTGTCCATTGCTTCCGGATCGAAGGCAACTACTTCTCCACCATCTTTAACGATTTCATCGATAAGGTATAATGCCGGTGCCTCGCGGATATCATCCGTATTTGGTTTGAATGCCAGTCCCCAAAGAGCAAAACGCAATCCCTTGATGTTGCCATCAAAATGCATGTTGATTTTTGGCATCAAGTAGGTCTTTTGCTCTTCGTTAATTTCCTCAACGGCATTCAAAATTTTGAAGTCGTAATCCACCTCAGAGGAACTTTTAACAAGTGCCTTTACGTCCTTTGGGAAACAAGATCCACCGTATCCGATTCCCGGAAACAAGAAGCGGTTTCCAATACGTGTATCGGTACCAATACCCTTACGCACTTTGTCTACATCAGCCCCTACGCGCTCACAAACACGAGCTATTTCGTTCATGAATGTAATCTTGGTTGCGAGGAAAGAGTTCGCAGCGTATTTGGTTAGCTCTGCTGACTTTTCATCCATAAAGATTACTGGGTTTCCTTGGCGCACAAATGGTGCATAAAGTTCACCCATTACTTTTTCGGCACGCTCCGAAGAGCAACCAACAACCACACGGTCAGGCTTCATAAAGTCTTCAACAGCAACACCCTCACGCAAGAACTCAGGATTTGATACCACGTCGAAATCGCCTGTGTAGTTGGCCGCAACTGCAGCATGTACTTTTTCTGCGGTTCCTACCGGCACAGTGCTCTTATCTACGATTACTTTGTAGTCCGTCATGATTTTACCGAGCTGGTCGGCAACTCCAAGAACGTACGACAAATCTGCTGACCCGTCTTCACCCGGAGGTGTAGGCAATGCGAGGAATATGATTTGGGCGTCCTTAATTCCATCTTCCAAATTGGTAGTGAAATGAAGTCTGCCTTCTTTTAAGTTTCGTTCAAATAGTTTTTCAAGGCCTGGTTCATAAATCGTGATCTTGCCGTTTGACAGCATGTCCACTTTTCGTTGATCAATGTCTACACAGGTAACGTTGTTGCCCGTTTCGGCAAAACATGTTCCGGATACTAGTCCTACGTACCCTGTTCCAATGACTGCAATTTTCATTTGTTATCTAAATAGGTTTTAACGTGTTCAATAATTGTGTCGGTTTGCTCTTCTGATAGCTCCGTACAGATTGGCAGTGAGAGAACTCTACTGCACAAATCTTCGGTAACCGGAAACTGATCTTTTGAGCTATACGCCTCTTGTTTGTTGAGAGGAAGCGGGTAGTACACCATGCTTGGTATACCATGTTCGCTTAAATAGTTTCTCATGTCTTCCCGATTTACGCTGTCCGAAAGTTTTAGCGTGTACTGATGAAATACGTGAGTTGACTTTTCATCCCGGTGAGGGATGGTTAAATCAGGATGTGATGCAAAAGCACTATCATACTTGGCTGCAACAGCCTGTCTGCTTGCGCAGTATTCATCTAAGTGTTTTAGCTTGATGTCCAGAATAGCCGCTTGAAGTGTATCTAAACGGGAGTTTACTCCAACCGTGCGATGATGATACTTTTTGCTCTGCCCATGATTGCAAACCATTCGGATTTTGGCGGCAAGTTCATCGTCATTTGTAAAGATTGCTCCACCATCCCCAAAACAACCCAAGTTTTTCGATGGAAAAAACGATGTGGTGCCAATATCGCCAATACATCCGGCACTTACCTTCTCGCCGGATTCATTTGTGTAAACAGCTCCAATCGCTTGAGCGGTGTCTTCTATCACAAATAAACCGTGCTCTTTTGCGAATGCCATTACCGCATCCATATCGGCACATTGACCAAACAAGTGCACCGGAACGATGGCTTTGGTCTTTGTTGTGAGTTTCTTGGCGGCTTCGGAAATATCTACCTGAAAGGTGTCCGGGTGAACATCTACCATAACCGGATTTAAACCCAAAAGCGCAATAACTTCGGCTGTCGCCACATATGTAAAGCAAGGAACAATTACTTCGTCTCCCGGCTTCAAATCCAACGCCATCATAGCTACTTGCAAGGCGTCTGTACCATTAGCGCAAGGGATAACATGTTTAACGTTGAGATACTGTTCTAAATTTCTGGCAAATTCGCGTACTTTATAGCCGTTGATAAACTGTGTAGAGTCAATCACCTCCTGCATCGCGGCGTCAATTTCCGACTTGATTTTTAGATACTGACCGTGCAGGTCAACCATCTGAATTGCCATAGGATTGCAAACTTAGCCGCAAACTTAAGGAAAACTGCACCTTATAGCTGTTATTTTACGTTATTTGCTCTTAAACCCTGAGCTATGAACAGTGGAACCAAAAGTCTTTTAATCATCGGTATTTGCGTATTGGTTTTTACACCGGTCAATGCACAAGAAAAACCTGTCTTTGAAGCGAAGCAAGGATATCTACTCGACATATCGTACAGCATTCAAAATCCAAGTGGCGATTTAGAAAAACGGTTTGGTTACAATTCCGCTATCGGTGTTGGTGGTCGATACAAGTTTGAAAGTGGATGGACATTAGGTTTCCAGTACGACTGGATGTTTGGAAACCAAGTAAAGGAGGTTTCTATGTTCGACTCCATCTTGGGACCAACAGGTGAGATTATTGACCAAAACGGACAGTATGCGGTGGTTCGGTTGAACCAGCGCGGACACACGCTTACACTCAATGGGGGGCGTTTGTTTCCGGTTTTGAAATCAAACAAAAACTCCGGTATTTTGGTGGATGTGGGATTTGGGTTTATGTGGCACCGTATCGACATATTTGCTTCTACGGTTACCGTTCCACAAATCACGGGTGACTATGAAAAAGGGTACGATCGATTATGTGGAGGTCTTGCACTGAAACAATTTTTGGGCTATCAACACCTTGACCCAAAAAAGCGAATAAACCTGCAAGCGGGCTTTGTGCTTCAACAAGCCTTCACCCAAAGCATGCGTAGCTACAACTATGACACGCGTGAATATGACGATACCAAACGACGTGATTTACTTACCGGTTTCCGCATAGGTTTCTCTGTCCCAATTTATACGAAGAAACGCAGCGAGGAAGAGTTCTTTATCGATTAAACTTGAGATTTCTATACAATGTAGCTTGGTTGATTTTCAAAGCGTGCACACCCTTGTGGATGCTTGTTCCCAAGTTGCGGCTGATACATCAAGAACGCGAGCAGAACTCACTCAGTCCGGCCAGCATTTCCCATTTGAATACAGAACAGAAACCTGTTTTAGTGTTCCATTGTGCTTCTCATGGCGAGTTTGATATGGTTGTTCCTCTACTCACCGAAAATCTCAGACAGAAGTATTTT
>CAJXLR010000004.1 GCA_913056425.1 uncultured Bacteroidota bacterium | reverse complement strand
CTTCTCTGGGTCGGCTGAATATATGCCATCTACCCGAGTACCTTTAAGAAGCACATCCGCTTCGATTTCTACAGAGCGAAGTGAGGCCGCTGTATCTGTGGTGAAATATGGGTTACCAGTGCCGGCACCAAATATTACAATTCGTCCTTTTTCCAAATGTCTGATTGCTCTGCGTCGAATAAATGGTTCAGCTATTTGTTCCATTTTTATCGCACTGAGTAATCTCGTATACAAACCATGTTTTTCCAAAGCGCCTTGTAGTGCCATTGCATTAATTACTGTAGCAAGCATCCCCATGTAATCGGCTTGAGCTCGGTCATCCATTCCTCCTTCAACACCTTGAACACCCCTAAAGATGTTCCCTCCACCAATTACGATGGCGATTTCTACACCTAACTCATGAACCTTTTTGATTTCTTGAGCGTACTGCTCCAACACGTCCGGATCGATACCATAGGATTTAGATCCCAAAAGTGCCTCACCGCTTAGTTTCAGTAATATTCGTTTGTACTTCATTTGTAAAGGCAAAAAAAAGCAAAAAAAAAGGAGAAACAACGTTTCTCCTTTTCGTTTAATCTCTATTGTGTTTCTTAACCAAGCGCGATGCGTGAGAAAGAAACAACAGACAAGTTGTTATCAATGTTCTTAAGCATTTGTTCAACAGTTACTGAACTGTCTTTTACGAACTGCTGCTTAGTTAGGGTATTATCCTTGTAGAATCTCTGAAGTTTGCCTTCAGCAATTTTGTCAATGATTTGCTCAGGCTTACCTTCAGCACGAGCTTGCTCACGCCCAATTTCCAATTCACGCTCTTTCACGTCCTGAGGAATATCCGCTTCTCCTACAGAGATTGGATTCATTGCTGCGATTTGCATAGCTACATCCTTCCCAGCCTCAACGATATCGTTGTTGCTTCCAAGGCTTAGCTCAACCAATACTCCAATTTTGTTACCTGCGTGGATGTAGTTGATAACAGAAGAACCATTGATAATTACATAGTTGGTCACATCGATTTTTTCACCGATTTTACCCATCTCGTTTGTCAATCTCTCTGCAATCGTTTCTCCATCAATGTTTAGCGCCTTAAGTGCGTCTACATCTGCTGGCTTATTCTCCAATGCGATGTCTGCAATCTTATCAGCCAAAGCAATGAAGTCTGCGTTCTTTGCTACGAAGTCTGTCTCACAACTCAAACGTACGATAACACCTGTAGTGTAGTCTGCTGAGGAACGTGCAATAACAGCACCCTCAGTAGCATCGCGATCTGCACGCTTAGCTGATATTTTTTGTCCTTTTTTTCTTAGCAGGTCAATTGCTGCTTCGAAATCTCCATCAACTTCCTGAAGAGCCTTTTTGCAGTCCATCATACCTGCACCGGTCATCTTGCGAAGTTCATTTACTGCTGCTGCGGTAATAGCCATCTGACTTTACTTTTATGTTTTGTGAATGATTAGTGAATTAGTTGCTTGCAACCTCTTCCGCCTCTTCTTTCTGAGCATCTTTTTTAGCGGCTTCTTTAGCTGCTTTACGCTCATTAAGACCTTCGGCAATAGCATCTGCAAACTCTCGTGTAAGCAATTCAATTGATGCAGAAGCGTCATCGTTACCTGGAATCGGATGATCCGCCAAGTTTGGATTCGAGTTTGTATCAACAATCGCGAAGATTGGGATGTTCAATTTCTGTGCTTCAGCTACAGCAATATGCTCGCGCTTCACGTCGATAATGAAAAGAGCTGCAGGTAGACGGTTCAACTGCTCGATACCACCGAGTAGTCTCTCCAACTTTGCTTTTTCGCGATCTTTCATCAGACGCTCTTTCTTGTTCATGTGACCATAAGTCCCATCACTTGCCATTTTTTCGATGGCCTGCATCTTTTTGATCGATTTACGTACTGTAGCAAAGTTGGTAAGCATTCCTCCTAACCAACGCTCAGTAACGTAAGGCATATTCACGCGTGTTGCCTCGTTTTGAACGATGTCCTTTGCCTGCTTTTTTGTGGCAACGAACATTACTTTTCTTCCCGACTTAACAATCCCCTTAACTGCAGCTTTTGCATCGTTAAGTTTTGATAGAGTCTTGTTTAAGTCGATAATGTGAATCCCGTTCTGCTCCATAAAGATGAACGGAGCCATCTTTGGATTCCACTTACTGGTAAGGTGTCCGTAGTGCACACCAGCGTCCAGTAGAGTTTTTGTCGTAATCTCTGACATATACGCGTTTTATCGTTTACTGAATTGGAATTTCTTTCTTGCTTTCTTTTGACCAGGCTTCTTACGTTCAACCATTCGAGCGTCACGTGTCATGAAACCTTGAGCTCTAAGCTCCGATTTGTGTTCTGGGTCAATCTCAACGATAGCCTTAGCAATTGCCAAACGCAATGCCTCAACTTGACCGGTTGTTCCACCACCACTCAAAACAGCTTTGATGTCGTACTGACCGTCAAGTCCGCACAATGCTAGTGGCTGATGTACTTTATACTGCTGTGTCGCAGTTGGGAAGTACTCTTTGTAGTCTTTCTTATTTACGGTAATCGCACCATTACCTGGAGTTAGGTAAACTCGAGCGATCGCGTTTTTTCTTCTTCCCGATGTATTCGTTACTTCCATAATTACAATTCGATGCTTTCAGGTTTTTGAGCCGCATGCGGATGGTCAGGTCCTGCATACACAAATAGGTTGTGGAATATTTTGTTGCCCAATCTGTTTTTAGGCAACATTCCTTTAACTGCTTTCTCAATCAAGGCTTCTGGCTTCTTCGCCAACAAATCTTTTGCTAAAGTTTCGCGCTGACCACCAGGATAAGTCGTGTGACGAATGTATTTCTTCGTCTCCATCTTGTTGGCGCTCAACTGAATCTTCTCAGCGTTTACAACAATTACATTGTCCCCACAATCTACGTGAGGTGTAAAGTCAGGCTTGTTTTTTCCTCGGATGATTTTCGCAACCTCTGAAGAGAAACGCCCTAATGTTTTTCCATCAGCATCTACAACGTACCACTTCTTCTCAACGGTAGCGCTGTTAGCTGATATAGTCTTATAAGAAAGAGTATCCACTATCTGTTTCTTTTTTATTAATTCCTCAAAAAGGGCTGCAAAAGTAGCCCTAACTTTTTAATTTGTCAACGATATGGCGTAAAAAAACAGGAAAATAGACAATAGGCTGCTAACCAAGGAAAACAAGCGGTTAACGGATAATTTGAATGACGCCTTTATGAAACTGTCGGATTGTCTTTTTTCCCTTGAATTTTACATAGAATGGATAGGCCCCGGCAGGTAGTTCCTTACTGAGATATGTTCCATCCCATTCAAAGTTTTTGTCTTCTGTGTAATATACTTGTTCGCCCCATCTATTAAATACAGCGAATACAAATTCATCAACACCGGCGGTTCGTATTCGGTACACATCATTTATTCCTTCAGAGCCCATTGGGGAGAAAGCCGTTGGGGCAAAAACATACACTGAGTCGTCGATACAAATTTCAACCATAAAAGAATCTTTACATCCTCCACGATTTTCTATTCGCAACCAAATTTGGTAGCGATTCGTATCGTTATTATATATATGTATTGGGTTAGAACCGGTTTGATACGGCTCTGAACTTCCATCACCAAAAGACCACGTGCCTCGATCACCACCAACAGAGGAGTTGATTATCTGCAGTTCCGGGTCAAATGGGTTTAGACAGTAATCAGAAGATGGGCTCGTAATAAAATGAGCATTAATTCGAGGGTATGAAGGCACATAAATCCCGGAGTCCAAGAAACACCTTGTGTGCAAGTTGGTAACCCTAAAATCATAGGTATTGCTCACTTGAACATCTATGCGATTGGTTGTGCGTTCCGGGTTCGTATACCAAACCAATGAATATGGGTCTGTTAGTCGGGGTGTAAGTTCCGCAAACCCCAAGGTTCCATAACACTGTGTATCAGATGTAACAGCGTCCACTTCTATTTTAGGGAAAACGTGAATATACACACTGTCCATCCACTCGTTGGAACAACCATCTGAGACAGTCACGTGCATCCAACTTGACGCCGGTGGACGATAAAATAATGTTCTGTTGTTTGTGCTACTTCCACTCCAACTGTAAGAGAAGTTACCATTCGCCCCTCTAAGTCCGCCAGCAGTAAGAGTCGCTTCTTCGCCCCAACAAAGCGAATCATCGTCATAAACGAATGTCCCAAAAAGCGTGTCTAGTACATCAACATAAACGCTGTCTTGAGAATAACAGGTTGGGGTACCGAACCGATAGTGTATTTTGTGGTTCCCGGTTCCTAACAACGTTGGATTTAGTAAGCTATCCCCAAATGGGGTACCTGTAAACACACCACCATACGGAGTGGCATCAACAGTAATAGTCGTATCCCTAAAACAATAACTTGGCGCTAAAGGAGTAATTCTTACCACAGGTCGTGGTTCAACTTCAACTTGACTTGAATCGATACAGCCATTCCGCGACCAATAATAAATTCGGTGAACTCCTACACCTGCTGTGCCGGGATCAAAAATTCCTGTAGCGGTATCAATAACACCAGGTCCTCTCCACACTCCGCCGGATTCCTCAGCAAATAATACAAACGGATTGTCGGTCTCGCAGACTAGTGTATCGTCCTGAATTACAGATTCTTCAAATACGTGCATTATGATACTATCTCTACATCCATATGCATCGTAATACAACTTGTGAGAACCTCTACCTGCTACACCCGGGTCGAAATAGTTTCCGGCAATTCCGGCTCCTGTCCATCGACCACCGCCCGGTGTGCGACGTGTGCTTGCCCAGTCGAGTAATAGTCTTGGATCCTCGATACAGAAGAACAGGGTATCGTTGTAGACAATTGTTCTTCGTACGTACATCATCTTAGTGTCTACGCAGCCGTTGACGTAATATCTTAGCGTGTCGTTATACCATGTGCGGTTGATCCCGTAAATAAACGAAGCATCATATGTCCCAGAGATAGAATCGGTAATTCCAACACCCTCCCAGTATCCCCCTGATGGCCAACCGGAATATGTAGTTATTGGTCCCGCATCTGGGCAAGCTATTTGATTCCCTCGAGCACTAATTGGTTTAACATAAACAAACGTGGTATCCCTGCAGCCATTTGCATTATATACAAGTGTCTTGTTACCTCCTCCTGCACGTTGCGGGTGGAAGTAACCTGTCAATTGATTTGTGAATCCGGGACCCGACCATACACCTCCAATTGGACTAAAGTTTAACAACGTACTATCGTCACTCTGGCAAAACGTATCAAATTCCTGTGCAAAAACCGGATACACATTGATGGTCTTGGTATCGGTGCAACCGTTCCACGAATAAGTGACCGTATAGGTTCCAGTATCTGATGGGTTGAAAAGTCCGGTGCTGTCAATATTTGGTCCGGACCAAACACCACCAGCAGGGTTAAAGTTGGTTACCTGAAAAGCTGAGAGCCCGGGGCACGAAGCATTGGGAGGTCCTGCGTCAAATGAAATAACATTTACTACCGTAGTATCGGTACATCCGCCAAACCAATATACAACATCATGGCTGCCGGCTCCTGCCGTTGGGGGATCAAATAAACCTGAACTCGAATCAATTATACCCGGTCCGCGCCACACTCCTCCTCTTGGGTTTGCTCTTAAATTAAATGCATTGGCAGCTTCGCAAACCGCTGTATCCTGCATGGAAATCGGAGGATTCACCACCTCAATCCAAATCGAGTCTGTACCGGGAATTGATATACCATCAGAGACGGTTAGCTTCACCCAACCGGAAGTTGTGGGACAATAAGTATGTGGCCCAAACGTACCTGAAATACCTGAAGACCAACTAAACACATAAAGAGAGGAGTCTCCACCGGTCACCTCAGCTGTAATTTCGGTGCATGTTCCCACACAAACTGTATCCGGGTCGGCAATAAGGTTAACATAGATTGGACAATTGGTGATATCAAATGTCGTGTCACTATGTAACTGCCACGCAGAATCACACTGATCGTACTTCACAGCATCAAACTCAATGGTGTATTGCCCGCTTCTGTCGAGCATTGGGCTGACAGTTACCACAAAGCTGTCGGTTTCATTATTGGCATCACAGTTAACCGGGCTGAGATTCGTGACCGATGGGTTTAGAGGACCTGTTACAGTAAAGTTTCCGGCATTTATTGAATCACAATTCCATTTCTGGTCAAACTTAAAACCGAGGTTCACATCCTCACAACTTGCTACTGGAGGGATAATAAATCTTGGAGGTAAAATGGGGATTACCTTGGTAGACCAACTCCCCTCCCATCCGTCGCACGACACACTCACATCGGAGTGAAAATAAATGGTGAGACAGGAATCAGTTGATCGGACTGTTCCGGGTGTTGTGGATCCACTTAGTTTGCCGGTTAATTTACTAGCTGTGGTATCAGAGCCGTCATAAAAGATTATGTAGTCTTCTACAGCCTCAGTACAGAAAGATGAAAAAGTAAATTCGATATAATCTGCTCCGGGTACACAAATGGTGAAAATATAATCCTCATTGTGATCGTAGTCTCCGGTTGCTACTTTATTTGCATCGCTATCAAACAAGTTTCCTTTACAGTCTGAACTCGATGAATTGGACATATAGAAGTCGTTCTGCGCATATGACATCACAGACCAGACAATCACTATGTATGTGAACAAGCTTCTTATCACTCGCGAACGATGCTAATTTCATCAGTTTGGATAGGGTTACTTTGGTTTCCTGACCTGTCAGTTAAGATTAATCTGTACGTGGTAACTTCCTTATCGTTACTTCCTAGGAGGAAGGTATTTTTCAGTTTAACAGTAAGTTCTCCTTCAATGTCAAGGTGATTCTCCAGGGGTGCCAACAGTCCAATGTGTTGTGAATCGGGCTTCTCAAGTCTGAGATCGTGAATGGACAAACTTCGCACATCCGGATCTTCGTAACCTAAGTCGCCATCCGGATCTTTGTACTTGAACGTGATTAAGATAGAATCCTGGAATTCAATCACATTTCTAGGTTGAATGTCTACAAACTCAAGGACGGGTGGACCTGCGGGTTTATCGATTACATTCACCTCCGTACAACCGGAAGCAAGCAGTGTAACAACCACAATCGATATAGCAAATAATCTCATCATAACAACATTAGTGTAGCATATTCCTTGGCACGAAACAGTGAGTTATCGTTTGGCAACTCAGAGTTATTTACCCCATCCGAAACTCGTGTTCGAATCCAAACTACATCTCCGGAATTCCAATCCGTTAAAGGCACCACAACTTTGTGATGAAAGTTCTCATCTTCACCGAAATAACCCTTTGTTACGAGTGGATTTGACTCATATGTGGCTTGAACAACGTGTGAGCTGTCGAAATCATTCGCAAAAATTGATAAGTCTACAGACACGTTGGTCAATTGATCTGCCGTTTTGTTATCGTCCTCGTAGGCTATCCATATCTCCACTTGACTTGCAGAACCTGATACGCGCATCGATTTGTATGTACCTGCTCTGGGAGCTAAATTCCCGTTCACCCGGGCAACTATGCCTCGTAGCTCAACCGGGTAATCATTTGTCGTTGGGGGATTACCGAACTGATCGAGAGCACCGGCATCAATCCAATTCTTCACATTTTGGATGTATTCATTTTTCTTAGACAGCCAATCACTACCCGGTTCGGTTACCAACGGCATGATTCCTGAATTGTTGTTCAAATCAACTTCAAGTCGTCTCACGAGCATACTCCCCGAGCTATTTCCCGGAACAACCCGTGAGGTAAGCGGCGTGTTCTCATCATTCTTTATGATTGCTTGGTTAACCAAAGTGTTGTAACTGCTCTCAATAGTTCTAAAGTCCGGCTCAAAGTTGCCATCATGACAACCGGAATTTGCGCATGTAGGCTTGAAGATATTTTTATGTAGACCTTGGATTGAGTTTGCATCAATATCCTTGTCGTCCCCTTTAACTTTCTCATGCTCTTGTCCCACAGCTTGATTATCGTATGGGTTGTCAACATCCGGTTCGCTGGCGTTACAAGCGAATAAAAGTGGCAGGATTAAGTAGCTTAGTTTCTTCATCATATTCTATCAAACAATGATCTACTTGCACCATCAACAAATCCTGCAGCCGACACCGCATCCTTAACACCAAAGATTTCCGCAATTGTAAGCACGTTGTCTGTTGTCATTCCAACTCGACTCGACTCACTACCTACCCTCAAGTTTGCAGGCACGTTGGGGCCCACCATTTGGGTAAATACGCGTGAAGTGTTGTAATCTCCACTATGGTCGAATGCATACCAATCGTTCTCGTCTTGAATAGGATTTGGATTGAGGTTACGACCACATTCCGGCGTAGACATCATTATTGTCTTACCTGCCATTTCCGGTATTTCTTCTTGGATGTACTTCCATAACCAACCCACGCCGTGATCTGCGCGGTGCAACGCTCTTAAGTAGCCACTAAAGTTTGAGTGGCAACCATCAACATTCGTAAGATTTACCACAGTTAGCTTTGGTTTGAAATATTTCATCACCTCGGCTGCGTAACCGAGCGTTCTCAAGTCACCTCCACCAGAGACTGGTGGTGAAGCAATTCCTCCGCTTGACTGTTTTGCAAATATTTCACGAATGAATTTTTTGATGTTTTCTTTTTCGTCCTCCTCGTTTCGAATGCCTTTAACTTCTCCATTTTTGATTCGGAAGGCATTATTCAGGAACTCTCGCATCTTCGCCATGGGCTCCAACTCTTCCTGAGGGTGATAGACTTTTGCATTGCTTATGGTCTCAAATCCCTCAGCACCAAACGTAATACTCGGTGCAACAAAGTTTGCCCCAAATTGGGTACCGTATTCCGGATGATCACTTGAATTCAGCAATGGAAATGAGTTACCAATACCCGACCCAACAAACCATATATCCGAAGCTTTAAAACCTCTGTGACGTCTGAGGTATTCAAAAATAGTCGGGTAAACAGGACGCACTTTCAAACCTTGAGCCGTAGCTCTCGTGCCGGTTAACAAGGACGTTAAACCACCATAGTGTCCGCCATTCACGGCTTCAACTTCAGGAAATAGCAAACCTTGTGATTCCAAAGTTTGACCCAACAGTTTTGGTATAGGCAGAGAACCAGTAGGTTCATTAGCCGGGGTTGTTCCGTAGACAATTTTCCTGTCCGGTGCTGCACCATTCAGCATATTGTACATAATGTTTCCCTCTATGTCTACACCTTGACTACCAGCCAAATATTGTTGAAGTACAGCTTCTTGTTGCCGAACACCTCCTGCAAATAGAATGTAAACAACATGGTCGGCTAACTCGGATGTGGTACGAGCAAATAACCTCCCACTTGGTAATATGTATGGAAAGGCAATTGAACCCGCTGCGGTAAGCGCTGTCTTTTTAACAAAATCTCTTCTTTTCATATTGCCTTGTCTTAATAAAATTGGAATTCATCGCATGAAGCAAACGCTGTGTAAACATGCTCAGGTGTAACGTTCGGGTTTGCCTCCAAATAATTGATAAAGAAAGCCTTCTCAATTTCCGTTGGAATACGGACAAAAAACTTCTTATATGTCTCGGTAATGAACTTGTCTATATCCTCCCGCATTTCTTCATTGGTGGGCAAAATCACTTCTCCATTGTTCATGTAGTTGCTTACAATCACTTCATTGATAAGTGCTTTATCACCAAATGACTCAATAACTCGTTCTGTACGAATCAGCTGTTTACTGCTAATCGCTTTCTGGTGGAGTGTCGTGTAAAGAATTGAAATAAACTGTTTGTTTGTCTTACTTCTATCCTTGATCAAACTTTTGTCCTCAATGTCCACGTCGTTCACGTCGTAGTGCACCGAGACATCATGTTCGCAAGCTGTCAGAGTGATGGCTATCAATGTGACCAACATCCACGTATATCTACCTAAAGTCCGCATATTCATCCGTTATTAATATTGCTTTCTGCAATGCTTGAAAATCGCCTGTCGTAACTAAATCCTCGAAATGATTCACCACCTCTTGGGTTGATGGTTCTCGCCCTAACAACGTTAAATAAGTCCATCGAATCAAACCTTCGTAGAACTCATCTGACGCACATAATACTTGGCAGTATTCCGCCTTATTGCTCGCAAACCCACCCAGTATCCCGGATACCTCGTTCCGTTCTATAATTGCAAACGCGGCGTCAAACTCTTCTTGTGTTGGGAAACGATAGAATAAATCGTCGAACGATGCATTCACAAAGTTGAACGTATTCATGTTTATCACGTCATAAACACCATTGTTGAGCATGCGCTCAAAAACTTGATTGATTGTTATTTCCCCATTTCTATAGTCATACTTGGCATCAATTACGTTTTGGTTTCGTTCGATAATTTCCATAGCTCTAAAAACACCGATTGAATCACCATTCAATCGCGCTTTAACCAAAGCAAAGCTCGCATTCCCAATGAATCGAGTGAATTCACTATTATCCGCACCTTCCACCATACGAGACTTGATGATGATGTACAATCTTTCATAGTAAGCAATCTTGTAAGATGAATCCCCTTCAACCGGAGTCTCATCAGTTTGCAACTTTGTTACAATAGCCTCCCGTGCCGCCTTGCTAAGATTATTCTCCTTCAGATAGTCTGTTTCTCGAGCGAGCTCAGCATCAAGAGGTGATCGCCCTACTAAATCAATAAAAAGTCGGTTGACATAACCTTCAATCTTAATCGTGGAAATTCTGTGGGGAGAGACCGCTGTGTTGTTATCGAAGTCAATAGTAGACGTTTCTTTACAACCCGACACCAAGAGAAGTATCAGACCAAAAACAAATAACCGAAACGCTTTAACCATCCAATCAGCCGCCATAAAGTGTAGTTTGACTAAACCCAAAGATAAGAAATTCCGTCCAACTATTTGTCGGTCAGACTCTAAAAAGGTTGCACGAAAGACTAACCTATTTGCTCAGGCAAATCTCGAACGGGAGCTTTCGCAACTTCTTTCTGCTCGCGAATTAGACCGAATGTCATGATTAAACTGGTAAATATTACCACGTAAAGAATTACACTAGTTGGAAAGTTTGGCGAGATGAGTTCTGCAGGTATCGAGTAAAAAAGTAATACCGTAATCAACCCGCGCGGCGCAATCGTGAGCAATGCACTTCCCATTTTCCGACCAAATTTTAGTAGCAGTATATACCGGACGATAAACATCACCGCGGTGATTCCTATGCTCGTTACGAGTGCTCGCACATCCAAAAGGGAAGTCAACTCCATCGAAAGTCCAAATACAATGAAGAAGAATGTTCGGAGCACAAATGCCGTCTCTCTCGTAATGATATGGAAATTCTTTTCCATCATCTTCAACTCCATCCGACTTATCCGGTTTGCAAGAGCTCCTCGAAAGACTAACTGACTGTTTTTCAGCATCAAACCGAAAATCAAAATTAAGATTAACGGACTTAAGTGAAGGCTTTTCTCGATGGCATACAGCCCCATCAAAATGGCTAGAAAGAGGAATATTTTGACCTTAGCTCGTATGTATTTAAACAAGAAGATCAACCCAAAACTTGTAAGTATCGACACAACTATGGTCAGAATTAACCTCAGGCTAAAATCAGTGATCTCTTGGACATAATCTGTGTTTTCAAGCATTCCAATCACGAAGTAGAACAGCATAATTCCCAGGATGTCTGATAGACAACTCTCATAGATCAGAAATTCTTTCTTCTTATGTGATAAACTTTCGACACTTGGAATTACGATTGCACTGCTAATAACAGATAGGGGCGTAGCGTACAGAAACGCCGGACCTAGTTTCATATCAAAAGCAAAATGCAAACCAAAGCCTATGGCAAGAACGGATCCTGCCAACCCCAAGAATGCCATGCCCAACGACTTATTTATCAGAGGTACCTTTTCCTTGGTGAGTTCCAAATCCAAAGCACCTTCCAAGACAATCATCACCAGACCAATTATTCCCAGCACTTCAAGCGGTTGGGCTAACGCTTCTCCACTTATGGTGAAAAACTGGCCCAAGACCACACCTGTTGCGATGAGCATCAGAACCGAAGGAATACTCGTTTTCTTACTAAACTCTGAGAACAAGTAGGAAATGATAATGGCTAGAGATCCGGCTATGATTAACTGGTATGACGTCATGAGACAAAAATGCTTAATTACCCTCTATTTACCAATCGTTATATACGTTGTCTGACATTCTCAATTTTCTCATACATCAATCGAAAAAATTGATACCGATGTTTCTCACTCACGTCGTTAATTTTTGTTGACTTTCGAATCAGATTCTCCATCCAGCTTTTGGTCTCTTTGCAAAAATTAATATTATCCGTACTAATTGAGTTAAATGTATTGTGGCTAATAAATACACGGTCACCCAATTCTGCTTCCATATATATTCATACCAACGGATAAAACACTTTACCAAGGGTTAACCAACGAAACGATGATGGCGAATACCCAAAATCCAGCCTCATCTCAAACACTTAATCTATCGGGTCCTAGACTTGGTTACTCATTTTTTAGTCCAGACTTAAATGCTGTCATGGACAGACCAACCTACGAAGGCGGTTACGACATCAACACGGGTATTTTCAATTTTGGATATCAATTTGAAAAGCAATACCTAGACGGAGGAGCGTTTCAAGGATTGGTAGAGTTTATCCCGCAAATTGGAGGCTTAGACCAAGGCTTATTCATTCCTTCCCTTTCCATACTAAATGGAATACGAGACAATAGATCGGGTATTGAATTTGGTTTCGGACCAACTTTCCTGATATCGCGTAAAAGCAGAATGTATCAAGAAAATGGTGTTTGGTACCGACCAACGGATCGAAGAAACGTTAACAATCTCCCAACAACCAACAGACCTGATAGTCGAGGAAGTGCTTTCGTTGACGCCAACCTAGTTTTTGCCGCAGGTAAATCGTTTAAAGTTGGGACCATGAACATTCCAATGAATGTATTCTTCGTACCCAATAAAAACTTCTACCGATATGGTTTCTCTTTAGGTTACAATTTCCGCAGATAACAACCTTACTCCAAACCAACCATGTCCATGGCCATCCGGATGTAGGCATACTTGTCCACCGGTTGGCCTTTTTTTCGTTCCTTGGGTTCGTGTTGTCCCAGTCGAACAATGATCATATCATGCTCAGGAAGGATAAAAATATATTGACCATTTAAACCATGCGCGTAGAAACAAGGTACTGCGCTGTCTTGGTGAATCCACCATTGAAAACCATACCGATCGTTTGGCTCCCCACTTTTAAGTTTAAGTGGTGCTAAAGAAATTGCTTCGTTGTAATACCACAATGGCACTAGCGTATCTCCATCTATTATGCAGCTATCCTTATAAAGCTTACCAAACTTGGCATAGTCGCGTGCATTCGTATTGAAACAACAATATGCTCGCTCCTCTCCTCCTTTTCTATCGAGACCCCACAAGGCGTCGTGCTTTGCTCCGATAGGCTTCCAAACCTTCTCGGTTGCATACTCACTTAGCGACTTCCCTGTGGCTTCTTTGAGAATAAAACCTAAAATCTGCGTGTTACCACTTTTGTAATTGAAAGTGGTTCCGGTCTCGTCGGTTAGTTCATACATCTCATGAACCTCACGGAGGTTGTCACCATATAATGTGCGAGCTGTATATGTAAAAGGATCACCGTAACTTTCATAAAAGTTATACCCGGCGCTCATTGTGAGCAGGTCTCGAATGGTTACACCATCGCCTTTAAACTGATCGACGTATGTTCCAATCGAATCATCAATGCTCCTAATGTATCCGTCCTGAATAGCGCACCCAATT
Organism: uncultured Bacteroidota bacterium; assembly: GCA_913056425.1. GTDB lineage: Bacteria > Bacteroidota > Bacteroidia > NS11-12g > UBA9320 > UBA987. The sequence continues at coordinate 9,598 of CAJXLR010000004.1, read as the reverse complement.
AAATGACTCACTATGCTTTTGGCCATAGACCATGAATTAGTCTTCGAACTATCCGTATATCCATTCCAATATTTCTCATAAACAATACTGTCTTTGTGAATCACTAAAAACGCAGAAGACTCCAACGACTCATGGTATGCTTCGTCTTCCTCTGAAAGGCTCACCTCTCCATAACTGCCAGCTATCGGCCACTCAAAAACATCATTAGGCGCTTCGACCACACCATTTTCATAATTGACATATTCGTCTATGGTTGGCCCCATACGACCTTCAAATACAGTGTGCTTAAGCATAAAGAACCAATAGTGGTCGCCGGTTAATACTATATATCCCAGTCCCAAGACTATAACACCCAGGATTACCAAACCAATTCGTTTCAACCACTTTATTATCATATGCTTTCTATTAACGTTTTATTTACCACCTTTTCTTATTCTCAAAATAAATTATGACACCTAGGAGAGCAGAAGAGACAAATAATATCGCTCGATGGTAATCTAACAAATCAAACGACTTTTTGCCTTGAAAGTACTGCCAATCCGTGATTGCGTAGAACATAAACACAACAATCCATATAAATGGAATGGTTATACCAAGCTTCACAAACCATTGTGCAGCCACATAAATCGCGAAGGTTATAAACCCAATCACTTGATAGGTCTCCCACCTATGATTCCACCCTACGTTGTCTATCATCAATGCCACCAAAAGAAGTAAAACAATTAGCTCAACGGTCTTTGTGACGTTCCATCTTTTCGTCATGGTGCAAATATCGACAAACAAAAAAAGAGGGCCTTGCGGCCCTCTCTCAGAACAAGATTTAGTTATTATGTGAATTGGCTAATTAGTAGCACTATCTAGTAATAACCATAGATTGAACAGTCGTTGATTCAGGTGTGCTCACTTCAATAAAGTAAACCCCTTCCGCAACTCCTGTTATGTCAACCTCAGTAAGCCCAGAGGCTAATGGTGTAATTCGCGCATCGACAAGAGCGCCTTTGGCGTCTCTAACCTTTAATGTAACGTCTGACGATGCATTAAATACAGATACGTTAAACACCCCGGTTGACGGGTTAGGGTAAATGGCAAAATTCGCGTTGGCTTTAACTTTCTCAACTCCTACGAGGTCTACATCAACATCATTACATGTTGTAGACTCACAACCAAATTTCGATGCAACCGTTAGGCATACGTTAAATGTGCCGCTGTTAACGTCGACAAATTTGTGGAATACTGTGCTACCTACTCCCATAGATCCATCGTCAAAATTCCAGTCGTACTTAAGTTGAGTTTCATCGGACGCAGTGAAAGTCACCTCTCGTCCTGCCTTGTCAAATGCAAATCCACTACTTGGTATTGGGTGAATAGAAACCAATCGGTCTGCAGAATCTTGGCATGTTCCATTGCTTGCAATTAGCAGGACTCTGAATCCTCCATCGCCACTGTATGTGTGTGTTGGATCACTAGCATTGCTCGTATTGGCATCACCAAAGCTCCACCCAAAAGTGGTTGCATTCTGAGTATTGTTTGTGAATTTAACTTCCTCACCAACACATCCTCCAGACACGGCAAATGACACAACAGGGCTTGCTGCAACCGTTACGTTTTTGGAGATACTACTTTCACATCCGTCTGCACTTGTTACGGCAAGCGTAACTCGCTTCATACCAGATTGAGCATAATTGTGTAGTGGGTTTTCTGCGTTGCTCGAATTTCCATCGCCAAAATTCCAGTTACTCGTTGCAAACCCAGAAGATGTATTTGTAAACTGAGCAACCGTTCCGTTACATGCACTCGGTGCAGTAAAGTCGGCATTTGGAACAGCATTCACCTTGATAGACTGATTCGATGTAGACTCACAACCGATAACGTTTTTAGCGGTTAGTGAAATCGTATAAGTTCCGGTAGAACTGTATTTGTGAGACGGACTCACGCTAGTACTACTTCCGCCATCACCAAAGTCCCAAGCGTATGTATGAGCATCTGTACTTGAGTTGTTCATTTGTGCATCATCCCCGGCACAAACATCTCCAGCTGTAAATGCAGACATTGGAGCATTGTAAACCTTCACCGTTTTGGACTGCGATGCACTACAATTCTTGTCGCTTTGTGCTGTAAGGGTCACACTGTAAACACCAGCAGCCGCATACACGTGACTGTTAGCAGTACCGGTATTACCATCGCCATAGTTCCAAGTTGTTGATGAAATTGAACCACCATTGATGAAACTATTATCAGTAAACGATGCCGATGGACCATTACATTCAGCCTTAGCGGTGAACGTTACTGTAGGGTTCGGATTAACTGTTACACTCTTTGTAAGTGAGTTGGTACAACCTGCTGCGGTAGTCACACTCAATTTCACACTGTATGTTCCAGCGGATCCATACAAGTAGCGCGGACTAGCAAGTCTCGACGATGCACCATCACCAAAACTCCACGTGTTTGCTCCACTTGTTGAGTTATTTGTAAACATAGTAAGTGCACCATTACAAACCTCAGGGGCAGTAAATGTAACTGTTGGTTCCGGGTTAACCGTAACTGTACGCTCCACAGACGCCTCACAATTGTTTGAATTTGTTACGGTGAGTTTCACATTGAATTTACCTGAGGTTGAATACGTATGATTTGGGCTTGTAGCTGATGACGTGTTACCATCACCAAAACTCCATGCATACGTTCCACTACCAGATGTGTTGTTAAACTGAATTCCGTTGTTTTCACATCCTGATACATCATCAAATGATGCCGTAGGTAATGCAAATACTGTCACTTGCTTACTTGTTGATGCTTCACAACCGTTACCGTCGGTTACTTCTAAGAACGTTGTAAACGTACCTGAACGGTTATAACTGTGAGCCGGATTTGTGGATGAACCAACCTGTCCATCTCCAAACGACCAGTAATATGTTCCGGTTGACGAGTTATTTGTAAACTGAACTGAGCTACCTGCACATGCGCTTGTAGAACTAAAATCAGCCGTTGGCAGCGTGTTAACTGCAACGGACACAGATTTAGTACTCTTACACCCTGCAGCATTTTCAGCTGTAAGTACAACTGTATAATTGCCCGCTGTAGCGTATTTGTGTGACGGACTTGCATTGGTAGATGAGTTTCCATCTCCAAAGTCCCAGGAGTACTTAGTTGCTCCGCCAGACACGTTGTTAAACTGCGTAGTCTCACCAAGACATACATCCTTAGCTGTAAAATCAGGTGATGGCAAATCATTAACAACTACTGAAGACGTATAAGACTTAGAACATCCAGCTGCAGTGGCTTTCAACGTTACAGTATAATTACCTGCTGAAGCGTATGAATGACTTGGCGCAGAAGCAGACGATGTATCACCGTCTCCAAAGTTCCAAGCATAGCTTACCGTATTCGATCCAGTTATCGTGGTGTTGTTCGTAAAGTCGGTTGCTGTACCCAAGCACTCGGTACTCGCTGTGAACGATGGCACGGGGTAAGGCTTAACTACCGCCTTTGCTTTCACTTCGGTTGCACAACCAGAAGTTGAGGTTATGGTTAACACAACGTCATACGTTCCGGCTGCAGCATACGTGTGCGTAGCCGTTTGAGACGTAGTTGTACTTCCGTCACCAAAGCTCCATTTGTATGTAGAAGCTCCGCTGGTAGATGATGCAAAATTCGATACGTCTCCCAAACAAACATCAGACACGGTAAGTGTACCAGATGGGTTTGAATTGACTTGAACAGCCATTGACTTCATACTCTCACATCCACCTGCACCGGTCACCTTAAGTGTTACCGTGTATTTTCCAGCAGAAGCGTACGTGTGGCTTGGATTCTGCGATGTTGAGCTATTGCCGTCACCAAAGTCCCATGCATACGTTAATGAACCTGAACCGCCAGAAGTTTTGTCTGTGAATGACATTGCTGCGCCAAGACAAACATCCGCGGTCGAGAAATCGGCAGTAGGCGTGTCGTAGATTGTAACGTTGTTAGACGTTGTATCCTTGCATCCATTTATGCTCTCCGCAACATAGGTTACTTTAAATGTTCCCGCTTTGTTGTAAGAGAAGTTTGGAGTCGCAGTCGTAAACGTAGACGCTCCGTCTCCCATATCCCAGTGATTCCTCGTATTTGAAGTTGACGAATTCGTCAATTTAACAGTCTCACCGGTACATGCATCATCAATTGAGAATGAAGCTGTTGGGTTAGGATACACCGTTACTTGGTCTGAGAACGAATCTCTACATCCATTGTTGTTATATGCAACAAGCTTAGCCGTGTACGTGGTTGCACTTGCATAAGCGTGATTCAATGTTTTGGCTGCACTCGTTGACGAGCTACCATCACCAAAAGTCCATGAATACGTATGTGCATATAAGGTACCATTGTTAAACGGCACATTCGTGTTCACACATCGGTCGTCCTTAGAGAAGTATACAGACGGCTTAACTTTTACGGTTACGCGCTGAGTTGCGGTATCGTTACAACTGTTTCCGTCTGTGGTTACTAATGTTGCGTCATATGACTTAGCAACACGGTAGAAATGTACCGGATTCTCTACAGTAGATGATGTTTTATCGTCAAAATCCCATGAGTAACTCGATGCATTGGTCGATTTATTGATAAATCGGACACTGTCACCGAAACACTCATCATCTGCACTGAATCCTGCGACACCTTTACTCGCGATAGTTACCTTTCCACTCACAGAGTCTGCAAATCCTCCTGGAAGGAAGATTTTAAACTTGATATCATAGGTACCATTTGACGAGTATTTGTGGCTAGGGTTTTGTGCTGTAGATGTGCTTCCATCACCAAAATCCCATGCAAAAGCAGATATTTTACCGCAATTCACAGAAGTTGCATTCTTGAACAGCATTTGCTCATTCACACAGTCATAAACCGTAGTATATGACGGTGTTGGAATGTTTGAGACATTCACCTTCTCCGTAGCTGAATCAACACAACCCATGTTGGTAGTCACCTTAAGTTGAACCGTTTTAACACCACTTGTTGCAAATGTGTAACTCGGCACTCGAGATGTACTTGAGTTTCCGTCACCAAAATCCCAAGAGTATCCTGTAATGGATCCACTTGTTACACTTGAGTTGTTCGTTACCGGCATCACGTCGTTGAAACAGTGATTTGCCAGAATAAACGACGACTTAGGAAGTGGTGCAACAGACACCTTCACCGTGTTGGTGATTTTAGTTCCACAGCTACTTCCTGAAGTCGTTTTACGACGATAGTATGTAGTTGACGTTAGTGGCGTGGTAGAATTCAACGACGCACTTGTTGCACCGCTAATATCTGTCCAGCTACTATTGTTTGGCGACGTTTGCCACTGGTAAGTATACGTTCCATCACCACCGGTTGCACCTGTGGTAGTTGAAATTGTATTAGCAGGACTTTGAGGACAAACACTATGGTTAGTTCCTACAATTCCGGCCATTAGATCATCGTAAACGGAAATCTTAACAGCGCTGCTCGTTACCTCTCCACATGAGCTACCACCAACACTAACTTGGCGATACCAAGTTGTTGTTGTTAAGCTGCCCGGTGAGTAAGAAGTACTAGTAGCACCTGAAACAGTATTCCAAGTGGTTCCGTTTGTCGACATCTCCCAGTAGTAAGTGAATGTACCATCTCCACCTGTTGGAGCTGCCGATTGAGTGATAGTCGCCGGCATTGTGTTGTAACAAATGGTTTGATCACTAGAAATGGTCGAAGCCATCAATTGATCGTACACGGTCACCTTCACCGAAGAGGTGTATTCAGGACCACAACCAATATCGGTTGTTGCTGTTCTTCTGAAATATGTAGACGATGTTAAAGTACCGGTTGTGTATGCTGATCCTGTAGCACCACTGATATCAGACCAAGTTGTGTTGTCTGATGATGATTGCCACTGGTATTGATAATTACCTGCACTACCTGATGGTGTTGAAGCAGATGTTAAACTCGCCGTTGTACCGTAACAAATGGTCTGAGCTCCTGCAATTGCGCCAGGGTTTAGTGCAGTAAGCACATTCACCACTTGAGTGGCTGTATCACGACAACCTTTGTCTGTTTCACTCATAATGGTCACTGTATAGTTTCCACTACTTGCATAGGTATGTGTCGTTGGACTTCCAGTTCCTGTCCCACCATCACCAAACTTCCAGTCTGTAGAAGCAATGGATGTTGTAGCCACCGTTGAAGTCGATGTGAATGACATCGCATCACCTAAACAGCTATCCGCCGTTGTAAATGAAGATACAGGGAACGCCCAATAAGGAACAGTGGTATTGGCTGAGTTATCAGACACATCTACATCACCGTCTGCATTAGAAACGGTCACAACGCTGTTAGTGGTTCCGCTAAGATCTACTGTGGATGCGAAGGTTCTTGTGTAGGTCGCACCTTTTGAGAATGGCCCCGTTAAGGTTTCTGTTATAGGTGTACCACCATCTACAGAGATGTTGAACCGTGCAGTTTGTTGATCGATATCGCCTTCATTCTTGAAGGTTACCGTTACCATTGCTGCAGGATTAGACGTACCACAAACCGTATCTGAAACGGCAACGGACATCACATTTAGGTCCGGCTTAACCTCAACAGCACCAATGGTTGACATGGTCGCTCCACGCGAATTACCATCAATATCGGTAGTGATTCCTGTAGAGTCTCCTGCGTTATATAGTGTGTGCTGATTTGGCTGGTAAGAAGGACTCGTACTAAACATTGGGTTCATCTCAAAAGAGTTCCCATCTGTTCCCTTCGCCGTATTGTAAGCGGCTAGAGTAGTGTATGTACCACCCATGTAATATTTAGAACTTGTTCTAGAACTATAGAATAAGTTGTGGTCAGACTTTATATACGTTGGATTGTATACATAGGTCAGCCATCCTCCGCCTTTCTCGTGAATGATGTTGTTTCTAAAGTACGACGTATTAGATGTGTAATATAAACGAACAGTTGCGTACGAGTTAGACGAGACATAACCAGAACTATTGTGACTTACAAAAGTGTTGTTATACCAATCGTGGTAAGAACCATAGTAACAGTAGACACCTCGTGCCCATGACGTTCCGTTTCCACTGTAGAAATAGTTATTGGCAATAACCGTTCTTGCTGAGGATGAACCGTCACAGTAGTACATATACATACCGTACCCACCACGATCTACCATGATTTTATTGTTCATGATTTTCATCGCTTGGTCACAGTAGCGGAAGTACGTTCCATAGATCGTTGTACTGTATGTTGTCGTAGATGAAACTGTGTTATTACTGAAGTTTAGATTCTTGTTGTAATAGAAGTAACACCCCGTATACGCCCAGTTGGTTATGGTATTCCCGGTAATCACCCATCCGTCTTGCAAATAGGTTATAGCACTTCCACCGTAGTTGTAGATAGCATAACTACCATTCAATATGGTGTTATTCTTTATGGTGATGAAGTTGGACATGTTAGCTGTTCCTGAATAATCCCAGATCACATAACTGTTGCTAGAAGAAGTACTTACTACTTGAGACTCCAGTTTACAGTTTTGGATTGTGATATAACTGTTCGATGTGACAAACTCTATAACGCGGTTATACACCGAGTTGGTTGCATGCATATGGATGCCATCAAACGTGATATACTTAGTACCGTTGAACTTAACGATGAAGTTCGACGCACTGCTGGAAGAGTTTGTTAACACAGGCATAGAACCTGAGCTAGAAGCCACAAAGGTGATGCTATTTGTGGCAGAGACACCTGCAATAGCTCCAATTTCAACTTGCTCGTTGTAGGTTCCCGGCATTACAGTGAATTTAACAGCACCGCTAACACCCGTGCACTCCAAGAAATCAACAGCCTCGTTGAACGTAGAGAAATCCCCACTAGCACCACCAATGGTAAACCCACCTGACACAGGAGCACCAAACGAAACCGGTGTAGCAGCATCGTTTGAACTCAGATCGTCTGTCGATGCATTTGGTTCGCTGGTATTTGCAGAGATCGATTTACAACCGCCTGCCATGGTATAACCGGTAGTAAACGTGAGTGTATCCGCGGTACAAGAACCGAGGTTTACAGCAAAGGTTTCTGTATTGGTTGTTGTTCCAACCGTGTAGGTCACCTTAACGGAGTTTACTGAAGTTGATCCAAAGTTTTTAACAACTACGCGTACGGGTTGTACACCAGTAGTAACTTGACCAACTGGAGAGAGAATTTCCGTAACTCCAACATCAAGTGTCCCAGTTTTCGCCTCATCCGATCCAGGGTGAGTAGAACTACTTCTTGTTTCACCATCTCGATCAGTTGTAACTGCACTTAGCGCAGGTACTTTATGGAAACAACCATCTGATATATGCAGATCACTTGATGATTTGAATAAAGGTTGAGTTTGAACGGTATTGGATTCAGCGGTTTTTGCACTTTGGTATGCACTAACGCTGCTGTACGATCCTCCAGCATAAATCATTGAACCTGAACCAGTACTGTAATATACGTTATAATCTAAATCACTGTAGTACTTAGTTGTTCCACTGTAATAGTGATATACCGCGTAACCGCCACCCAAGTTTGCACATATGTTGTTTACGAACTCGTTCCCAGTATACGTAGAACTGGAGAAGTATAGATATGCCGGAGCGTAGCTCGTTGATGTGCTCGTTGAAGTAGTTACAAATGTGTTGTGGTAGAAGCGTTGGTATTTGCTATACCATGCGCCCAAAGCACGAACAGAATTTGAAGACCCATTACCTACATGTACCGTGTTGTTCGCGAATAATGCAGGACTACCTGAGGTTGCATCACAGTAGTACATGTAAATACCATAACCACTGATTAGACCTGAAATCTCATTTCCGGTCACCATCATCGCTCCATCACAGTATCGTAGATACAATCCATAGTAAATACTACCCGTGATTGTGTTATTGCTTATGACAAGACCTGTATTGTAATAATTATAGAATCCATAGTAATACTGACCGTTACAAGTGTTTCCGGTGATTACCCAACCGCTTTGCAATGAAGATGTACTACCTCCGTAGTTGTAAACGGCATATGAACCTTTATGGAAGTCGTTATCCTTAATGGTTATGTTGTTGGACATGTTCCCGGTTCCTGTGTTATCATAGATGATCGCACAGTAATTTGAACTAGTCAATACAGATTGAGCTTCAAGCTTACAACCTTCGATAGTGACGTTAGAGCAGTTTCCTTCGAAGGTTACTACACGGCAATAATTTGTCGTGTTTAACGCCTTGATATGGATTCCATTAAACTCAATATTAGAAATTGATTTGAATAGAACTACCCAGTTGTCACTTAAACCAGCAGCCGTAAATTGTAGCACCGGCATTGTAGAATTTCCGCTCGCGCTTTGGAATGTGACTGTATTCGTGGAGGACAAACCAGCTATATTTTCAATAGTTAATTGCTCAGTATAAGTTCCACTGGCAACATTAAACTCAACAGCACCACTTATACCCGAGCATTGCAGTGCATCTATTGCTTCACCAAAAGTAGAGAAATCTCCACTACTTCCACCAATGGTAAACGTACCAGACATTGGTACACCAAAACTTACTGCATTACTTGTGTCATTAGATGCATTGCCGTCTGTGTTACCACTTGGTGATGATGTCCA
>CAJXLR010000003.1 GCA_913056425.1 uncultured Bacteroidota bacterium | reverse complement strand
TGTTATAACACCTACACGAGAGCTTGCTATACAAATTGGCGAAAATGTGCGCCAATATGGCAAATACACATCGATAAAGAGTGCAGTAATATTTGGCGGTGTTAAACAAAACAAACAGGTGGCTGATCTTAAAAAGGGGGTGCACATCCTCATAGCCACACCGGGAAGATTGTTGGACCTAATGGACCAAGGATTTATCAACCTTAACTACATAAAGTACTTCGTTTTGGACGAAGCAGATCGCATGCTCGACATGGGCTTCATTCACGACATAAAGCGTATTATTTCAAAGCTCCCACAACGACGTCAGTCTTTGTTCTTCTCGGCTACTATGCCGCCCAAAATAAAGAACTTGGCAAACGACATACTTTACAAACCAAAACATGTTCGTGTTAACCCGGTTTCGTCTACAGCAGAAACGATCACACAATACTTGTATCGAACAAACAAGAACTTAAAACACGATGTTTTACTACACCTACTTAAAACCGAGATAAACGAGCCGGTATTGGTTTTTTCTCGCACTAAACATGGTGCGGATCGTATATCCAGGCGCCTGCAGAAAGCCAGGATTTCCAGCGGTGCCATACATGGGAACAAGAGTCAGAACCAGCGACAAAAAGTACTTACCGATTTTAAAAAAGGTAAAGTGCAAGTTTTGGTTGCTACAGATATTGCAGCGCGCGGAATTGACATTGACAAACTGAAGTACGTAATCAATTACGACATTCCGAATGAGCCGGAAACTTATGTCCACCGAATTGGTAGATGTGGTAGAGCGGGTGAAGAAGGTGTGTCTTTCTCCATTTGCGAACCGGAAGAGAACGCATATGTGGACGACATTGAGGCGTTGACCAAAGAAAAATTGAGTCGTGTTTCAAATCATCCATTTCCTCAAACCGACAAACCCATGAGTGCTTCAGAAAAGAAGGCCGCGGAAAAAGAGCGCATGAAACGGAAGCAGGAAGCGATTGCCAATCGCAAGCGGAAACAAGCCAATAAAAACCAACGCGGAAGAAGGCGATAGCAAAATGAGGCTGCGATGAAATAGCAATCGCATGAACCAAAATCTTTTTCAGTAGTTTAGATTTAAATCGAAAGTATGAAAAAGGTATTTCTTGCTCTAACTGTTGGTCTGATGTTTCTATCTGCGTGCAAAGACGACACAACAGACAATCCAAATAACAACACTGGCAACAACCCAGTTAATCTCGACCCTGTTGAAATACAGCTCGATACTTTGTTGACCGGTTTAACTCGCCCTTGGGGAATAGAATTTATCGAAGATGGTAAAATTTTGATCACGGAGAGGTCCGGGGATTTACTCCTTTGGGACGGAACCAATACACAGTCGGTGACAGGTCTTCCCGGTGAGATTTACCCTCAAGGACAGGGCGGTTTGCTGGATGTAAGAAAGCACCCAAACTACGAAAGCAATAAGCTCATCTACTTCTGTGGTAGTGCTGGTCAAGGAACTTCCGTTAGTACAGCTCTTTATCGAGGCGTGCTAAACGGTCGAGATCTTTCAAACGTAGAAAAACTGTTTGAAGCCACACCACAAAATACATCTGGTGCGCATTTCGGAAGTAGGATTGTGTTTGACGATAAAGGACATGTTTTCCTGAGTCTAGGAGATCGCAACAACCTCATGTCGGCCCAAGACAAAAGCAACCACAACGGTAGCGTGATTCGATTAAACGACGATGGAAGTGTTCCTGCGGGTAATCCGTTTTACAATGAAGCAAATGCACAAAAAGAAATCTTTACATACGGGCACCGCAATGTTCAAGGTATGACTGTCCATCCTACAACAGGGGATATTTGGACGCATGAGCATGGCCCGCGAGGCGGTGACGAAGTCAATATTCTCGAGGCAGGTAACAACTACGGTTGGCCAATTGCGACATACGGCATCGATTATGACGGAGACACGATTTCAAAAGACACATTTGTCGATGGGACTGTTCTTCCTATCTATTACTGGATTCCTTCCATCGCGCCTTGCGGTATGGACTTTTATTACAGCGACTCAATTCCTCAATGGAAAGGTCACTTGTTTCTGGGGGCACTCGCCGGTAAACATTTAAATCACTTATCCATCGAAAACAATACGGTTGTGGAAGAAGAGCGGTTATTGCCCGGAATGGCGAGGTTCCGATCTGTTCGTCAAGGACCAGATGGCTACCTTTATTTTACAACGGAGGCACCGGGCATGCTGATGCGCTACCGCCCAAAACACGATTGACAGGAATAGACAAGAATGCACGCAAGTTTGTGTGTAGATTTGAAGTATGAACGTAATAATTACCGGGGCAACAGGTATGGTAGGCAAAGGCGTACTACTCGAATGCCTCGAAAGCGAATATGTAGAACGAGTTCTGATTGTAAACCGTTCTTCTCTTGGGATGCAACACCCAAAACTGGAGGAAGTCCTTCTGTCTGACTTCGAACAGGTTGCAACAATTAAAGACTCATTTGCTGGCTATGACGCTTGCTTCTTCTGTATGGGTGTAAGCTCGGCCGGGATGAATGAAGAAAAATACTCCAAGCTAACCTACAATACGGCTTCTGCTTTTGGAGATACCTTATTTGAGGTTAACCCCAACCTAGTATTCAATTATGTTTCAGGCACGGGCACAGATAGCAGTGAAAAAGGTAGAATCATGTGGGCTCGAGTTAAAGGCCGTACTGAAAATTATATTTTGAACAAAGGGTTTAAAGATGCATATATGTTCCGTCCGGGTGCCATTATTCCTGAAAATGGTATTAAGTCCAGAACACCATTGTACAATGCAGCTTACGTGGTGATACGACCTTTCTTTGGCTTACTAAAAAAGTCAAAGAATGTTACAACAACTACCAAGCTCGGGCAAGCCATGATTAACACCGTTCGGTTTGGCTATGACAACAAACATCCCGAGAATAAAGAGATCAACGAATTCGCAGCAAAGTGTACCTAAATCGAAGCTCATGTCGATTCGTAAACTTTTTTTGTTAGATGGATCCGGAGCGCTCCTAACGGCGTTAATGCTGGTGCTCGTGTTACCCAAGCTGGATTTATTGACCGGTATCGACCCCGACATGATTACGGTGATGGTGCTTATTGCCTTCCTTTTGGCGGCTATGTCTCTAACCTTCTTCTTTACATATAATCAGCAGTCATACAAGGTCCTGCAAGTAATAGGCATATCAAATCTGCTTTACTCGGGAATTATTGTGGTTGTTCTATTGGTTTATGGATCAAGCATGAAACCGCTGAGTATGACATACTTCATCCTTGAAGGCCTTGTTGTTGCCTTGTTGGGCCTGGTCGAAATTAGAAAGCATAAAAAGGTTTCTGCCTACTTGGGCTAATTCTGATCCATCGGATAATACTTTGCTCGCATTTTCTGTGCGACACGCACTAAGAGTATTAAAGCCGGCACCTCAATCAATGGACCAATAACCCCCGCAAATGCCTGACCTGAGTCAATGCCAAACATGGCAATGGCCACCGCAATGGCCAACTCAAAGTTGTTCCCCGCAGCGGTAAAGGAAATCGAAGCATTCACGTTGTAATTCGCACCCATCCGTTTCCCAAGCCAGAAACTTATAAAGAACATGAGGGCAAAATAGATAAGCAAAGGAATTCCTACGCGTAATACATCAAATGGAAGCTCAACAATCGCATCGCCCTTTAACGAGAACATCAGTACGATGGTAAGTAAAAGTGCTACTAAAGTTAGCGGACTAATGCTGGGTATGAACTTGGTGTTATACCAATCCTCTCCCTTTATTCTCACAAGTATCATCCTACTAAGTATGCCAAGCGCAAACGGGATGCCTAAGTAAATCAAAACACTCTGAGCAATGTCGCCTATGGTGATGAGAATTTCTGTACCCTCGAAACCAAACATCGGCAACAACTTCGTGATGAAAAGCCACGCATAAAAACTATAACCAAATACTTGGAAGATTGAGTTCAAAGCCACAAGTCCAGCTCCATACTCCCGACTTCCATCAGCCAAGTCATTCCATACCAAAACCATGGCAATGCACCGCGCTAAACCAATAAGTATTAACCCAACCATATACTCTGGCTTATCTGGTAAAAAAATTATGGCAAGGCCGAACATCAAGATTGGTCCCACAATCCAGTTCAAGACAAGAGAAAGCGATAGCACTTTGACGTTTTTAAACACCTCGGGTAGTAGTTTGTAATTGACCTTGGCTAAAGGTGGATACATCATCACAATGAGTCCAATGGCCAATGGAATGTTGGTGGTTTCAGAACCGATTGAGGATAAGCTGTCCGGAACTCCGGGAAACAAATATCCAATGAGGACTCCTAAGCCCATAGCAACAAAAATCCAAAAGGTTAGATATCGATCTATAAAGCCTAGCTTCTTCATAATTGCTCTTTTATCTGTTGTAACAAATATTTTATATCATTTGAAATAGTCAAAGAGGTTTCATGGTATACTTTTATGGCGTCACTTGTCTTATCAGACCATTTAGGATCTTCGAATGTAAGACGGAACCGACCAAGTGCACTCGGTATAAATGGACAGTTTTCATCTGCATCGGAACACGTGATGATTGCAAAAAACTCGTTAGGCAAATCTCCCGAATCGATGGTTTTCGAACCGAGCGTTGTCAATGTGTTGTTATTCCAAACGACTCGATGATTGTCTACATCAGATTCAATGCCAAACCCCTCGTTTCTTAGTACCTCCAACACATTTGGATGGCACGCTGTTTTTTCTGTGCCAGCCGAGTAGCTCGTAATGGGTAGTTTCAACATTTCGCTGTGATGTGCAGACCACAGTTGTGCGAATTGGCTTCTTCTGGAGTTGTGCGTACACACGTATACCAAGTTGGCTGACCCATTTTTTCTTATGTGGTTAGCGATTTCCTTCGCATAACCATCAATCATGGATTGTCTTGAACTCATGCTAGCAACAGCCACTTTCGGGGCTGCAACAGGATGTAACTTTTTCAACAACTTGTGGAATGCCACAGTGGTCTTCTGCCAAACACTCGGTTGCAACCGGTTTTAAATGAAAAACCCCATTTAACCATTCTACTGAGTAAATACCTTTTGTATCTGTTTGATACTCAACTATTAGTTCTTCATCACCCAAGTTCAGCTTTCTCTCAGAACTGTTTAAAATCCCAAGTAGCTTATAGGATGACAATCGGTGGTTAACATCAATACTGTACCACACTTGCATATTGATTGTCTTGACCTCACGTACCGTATTACCGCAATCGATAAATCTTTTCGTGTTTTCACCTACTTCGGTAACATGAAAGTGTGGAGGAACCATACTACCATTGGGAAGTACAAACTGGACTTTGTTCACTTCGGTAAGAGCTCTTTTAAATTCTGATAACAACATAGATTAACAACAATTTGGTTTTTGCTGGATGTAACGTCTAAACAGGTTGCCAAATATCAACTCTACCTTCCTCCAGGTCATTGGATTGATGCAATAACTCATGGAAATTCCTTCGATCGTCCCTTGAATTATTCCGGCCGACTTCAATTCGCGCAGGTGCTGACTGATTGTCGCTTGAGCTAGGCCAAGCTCTTCAACCAAATCACTATTAATACAGGCATTTGCAGACAGCAAGTGTTCTACAATTGCTATTCTAGCGGGATGTGCAAACACTTTGAAATATGCCGCCAGCTCATTCTGCGTTTCGGTAAAAAGTTCTGTCTTCGTTAAACCCATAATTACATTGCAATATTACGATGAACAATTCAAACAACATTAACCACCATGAAAATTTTTAGTTGCTACGCTAAATAATCTGGGTAATTCGCGGGGTCGTATTCGTTCATCATGCCATACACAACAGCAAATACGTCTTCCGCACTTGGTTTTGAGAAGTAATCACCATCTGTGCCATATGCCGGTCGGTGAGCTCTTGAGCTAATTGTTTTTGGCTGTGCATCCAGATGTAAGTACCCTTCTTGCTTTTCAAGAACGTGTTGCATCATATATGCCGTTGCTCCACCCGGAACGTCTTCGTCTAAGAAAACAATCTTGTTCGTTTTCTTGAGTGATTCAACAATCTGGTTGTCCAAATCAAATGGTAATAACGATTGCACATCAATCAGCTCAACAGAAATGCCTTGTTCTTCCAGCTGTGTGATCGCATCTTGAGCTATTCTTACGCACGACCCATAAGTAACCAATGTAACGTCACTACCTTCTTGCATCACCTCAATTTGACCAATTGGTGTAGTGAAGCTTCCGATGTTATCCGGACACCTCTCTTTGAGTCGGTATCCGTTCAAACACTCAACTACTATTGCGGGCTCATCTGCCTGTAGTAATGCGTTGTAGAAACCGGCTGCTTTCAACATGTTTCTTGGCACCAACACATGCATTCCTCGCACAGCATTGACAATCATAGACATTGGAGAACCACTGTGCCAGATTCCCTCCAAACGGTGACCTCGAGTTCTGATGATTACCGGGTTTTTCTGACCACCCTTTGTTCGATACTGCAGTGTCGCGATATCATCACTCATGATTTGGATTGCGTAGATCAAGTAATCCAAATACTGAATCTCTGCTATTGGTCGCAAACCACGTAGCGAAGCCCCTACGGCTTGACCAATTATCGTATTCTCGCGAATCCCGGTATCCATAACGCGATGCTCACCATGTTTCTCTTGCAATCCCGCAAAACCTTGATTCACATCACCAATATGACCAACATCCTCACCAAATGCTACAACACGTTCATCGCGTGTGAGTGCATCATCAAAGCAACGTTGTAAAATTTCAAATCCGTTTAAGGTCGGGCTATCGTCACTAAACGCCGGTGGAATCTCGTTTACGTTTAGTACGTTGTCGTCGCTCTGACTGTGCAGGTGACTGCTATATCTTTCGTAGTTATCGGCCTTATACTTTTCGTACCAATCCAGTAATGGTTGGCGAGCGGAAGCGTCCAACCCGATAGTTGCGCGCAACACCTTTGCTGCAGCAACTCCCAAATCCTTTCGTATTACATCACGCGATTTCTGAAGCGATGTGGCCTCTTTTGTAGCAGTTTCAGCCGACATATTGCTTAGCACAGAAACCAACTCGTCACGCTCCACAGAAATTGGTGATTTATAAGCATCCCAAGCTCTGTCTTTTGCGTCTTTCACTGATTCAACTGCTGCGGCTTCAAGCTCATCCATCTCCTCTGATGTTGCCAAACCAGATTCTTCAATCCACTGGCGCATTTTCGCCAGACAGTCGTGCTCTTGCTCCCATTCCAAACGCTCGGCTGACTTGTATCTTTCGTGACTTCCGGATGTAGAGTGACCTTGTGGTTGCGTTACTTCAGTTACGTGAATGATAGCCGGACTGTGAGACTTACGACACTTTTCGGCAGCCTTGGTATATGTCTTTAGCAATTCCGGGTAATCCCAACCACGAACTGTGTAAAGGTCATAGCCCTTTCCATCCTTGTCCGTCTTGAAACCCTTTAGAATTGAACTCAAATTCTCTTTGGTAGTTTGATACTTTGCCGGAACCGAAATACCGTAGTCATCATCCCAAATCGAAACCAACATGGGTATTTGTAAAACGCCGGCAGCATTTATCGCCTCCCAGAAATGTCCCTCACTCGTTGATGCATTCCCGATAGTTCCAAAAGCGATTTCGTTTCCATCAATTGAAAAGTCGGTATGACCAGCCAGGTCTTTGTTGTTTCGGTACAACTTCGACGCCCATGCCAATCCAACTAGACGACTCATTTGTCCGGCCGTTGGGCTAATGTCAGACGACGAGTTAAACGCTTCGGTCTGACTTTTCCAGCTTCCATCCTCATTGAGTAAGCGTGTCCCAAAGTGTCCATTCATGCTACGTCCCGCACTCGCAGGCTCTTCTTCAACATCAGTAATGGCATATAACTGTGCAAAGAACTTCTGCACGTCCGAAATTCCTTTCGCAAACATGAACGTTTGATCCCGGTAATAACCGGATCTAAAATCACCTTTGTCAAAAACCCTAGCCATCGCAATTTGGGCAACCTCTTTACCATCGCCAAAAATGCCAAACTTGGCCTTCCCGGTTAGTACTTCTTTACGCCCAAGCAAACTTGCTTGGCGACTTTCAAAAGCGATGCGATAGTCATTTAACACCTCTTCTTGAAACTCTTCTTTGCTAATCTTTTGCTTATTCGTCACTTGACTCATGTAAAAGGATTTGTGCGGTACGGAAACCTGTTATTCTCAGTTGTTTTGAGGCAGATTTTCGTGGTGCAAAAGTAGGTAAAACAAGGCGTTTACTCAACATATTGTAACGTACCTTTGTTAGCTAATCAGAGCGGGATGTCAACCACAACAACAATATTGTTCTTCGATGGTCACTGCAACTTGTGCAACAACAGTGTAGACTTCGTGATCACACGCGACAAAAAGCGTGTGTTTCGGTTTGCCCCGTTACAAGGCGAAACGGCCAAAGACGTCTTAGGTGATGTAAACATCGACTTGGAGCACCCGGATAGCTTTGTTTTATCAAAAGACAACAAGGTTTACTTTCGGTCGACAGCGGCGTTGATGGTTGCCAGACAGTTAGGGTTCCCTTGGTCGTTAACGTCTTTGTTTCTTGTTGTGCCGCCG
The DNA here is from genome assembly GCA_913056425.1 of uncultured Bacteroidota bacterium. Lineage (GTDB taxonomy): Bacteria > Bacteroidota > Bacteroidia > NS11-12g > UBA9320 > UBA987. The sequence goes on along the minus strand of CAJXLR010000003.1, from coordinate 15,219 downwards.
TTTATTCGTGATGCCGTATACAACTTAATTGCCCGAAACCGATATAAGTGGTTTGGGCGAAAAGAAACATGCCGACTACCAAGTCCTGAAGAACGTAGTTTATTTCTTGACTAGTCCATTCGCGTAACCGACGAACTCAAGTCGGTTTTAACCTTGTTTTCAGCGGATCCCCGATACTTGAGCTTTGAAGCAGATGAGATCTTCCCATCAATCTCTTCTTCTGCCCAAACACTTGCTTTGGTAGCCGCGTCCATTTCCACATTTACTGTTTGTGCTTTTAGACTAGTGGACTCAAGTTTTGATGTCGCATCTAAGTCGACAAAAAGGATGTTAACTTCTCCACTAAGCTCGGCACTGCTGGCCGCATCTAAGTTTACGGACACTTTTTCTGATTTTATTCCTTCGATTACAAATTTTGCAGCAGCATCCCCGTCAATCTCCAAGTATTCTTGTTGATTGTTTTTCAAGTCGGCCTTCAAAAAACAAAGCTCTTCCAAATCTATCTTGGTGATGGATGGGCATTGAACGCGAATCGGTCTACTGAAATCCTTGGGTGGTTGAATCTGTCGCTCAATGTGCAACACACCACCACGTATGTCGTATCGAGCAATCGGTTTGCCATCGTGCTCTGGTATGTCTACGACAAAGTCTTCCCCATGAAGAAGCTCAATCCGTAAAGCATCCTCAGCTTCAACCTTTGTAAACGACTCCGTCTTCCCCTTTGGGGTGGATGAACAATCGAGGCAATTCAACCCGGCATCCGTCATCTCAAAAGCTTTACCTGCCATCTCCGGATCCCAAATGTTTTGGATGTTTTTAATGTCTGAAATTATTTCACCGGAATTTGAGTGAAATAGAACCGTCTTGCCAACGGGTAAGCGCAATGTTAGCTTTAAACGAGGCACATGTACTTCGTCAGGGTTTGTTATCAATACGCGTTCATGGATGACCAAGGTGTTATTCACCATCCGATATCCGTCTTGAATCAAACTGGTGCTCTCACGTGCACGATCGTTATTCTTTCCGAGTGCCGATTTGTATATCGAAAGCTGACAGAGATCTCCCTCATTTTGGATTACATCAAGCTCAACATGTCGACTCGCAACCGCGTAGTCGGTTAACCGATCAGCATCCACCTTAACTATAATCGTGTCAGATGTTAGGTTTATCGTCTCAGTTCGCTGAACAGACCCACGAGACCTAAACTGTTGTGAACTAAACAGTATGCTTCCAATAGCAACAAGCACGGCTATAATCCAGGTTGAGATAAGTCCTTGTCGCACCGATTTTGAAGGTTTATTGACATCCATCAATGATGGTAAAATCAGTATGGCAACATACACAAGAGGTAGAGCCACAATCAAGTATCCTGCAATACGAAGAATCCAGCCGGGAAAACTGGTGGTGGCAAAGTGCAATGCATCAGCACTAAAGAAATCTCGACCAATTACCAGTCCAGAAGTTGTTGTAAATAAACCAATTAGCAACCCAACTAAGGCAAAGCCTATTGCCAAAATCGCAAAAACCCCAACAAACTTGAAAGCAACACCAAGAATGCTGGTAACGAGATGTACGACCTTATCGGTAAAACGCGATACACTTCTATGCGTCTCAGGACTTGTTACACGATCATAAGCCGCCTTGGCCTCCTCATGTATGTTTTTTTTTATGCTTTCAACCGTTGGTGATTCACCGCGCATTTCCAATCGCTCCGAAGCTGTTTTGGCTTCCGGAATCACGGCCCATAAAATAATGTACACCCAGAAGCTAAGGCCAAACGCGAAGAATGCGATGAGCCAGAGGATACGAAGAATCGTTGCATCTAAGTCGAAGTAAACTGCCAACCCCCCAATTACACCTCCCAGATGCTTGTTTTCCGGATCTCGATACAGTTTACGTCTTGCCTTGGTTGTTTCAGTTTGTTTGCCCTGTTCGTTTTCTGTGGTTGTCGTGTTTTCAGTGGTTGTTTCACCTTGGCTCTCGTCTACTGCTTCGGCTTTGCTGTCGTCAAAATCGGCGGGATAACCCATCACCTGAGCAACCCCTTTCACGTCAGCCACGTCAATAGAAATCTTTCGCTCTGACAGTTTTGCCGAGAGCATTTCTCCTATTCTGTACTCAATATCTGCAATGATCTCATCCCCGTTTTCGGTATCCTTAAAGTGGTTTGAAATGTGTTTTAGATAGTCGCGCAAGGCATCGAATGCATCTTCCTCAATAGTGATTGCAATTCCGCCAATGTTAACCGTTACGATCTTATTCATTCTTTGTTATTGGTTTGTTAGTTGTTGTACTGAGTGACTTAAAATTTTCCAGGTTTTGTCTAGTTCCTCCAGAAAAGTTTGGCCCTCTTCTGTGGTTGTGTAATACTTTCTGGGTGGCCCTTGATCGGACTCTATCCAAGTGTAAGCCAGAAATCCTGCGTTTTTTAATCGCGTTAGCAATGGGTAAAGCGTTCCCTCTACAATTAGGAGATCCGCCTCTTTCAACTTCGAAATAATGTCCGATGCGTAGATCTCTTCCTTGTTTATTATTGCTAATACGCAATACTCCAGGATGCCCTTCCTCATCTGTGCCTGTATGTTTTCTAGTTTCATTTGGAGCTTTATTGCAATGCAAATATATAGGCTTAATATGGTACTATGCAAAACAAAGTACCATATTTCAGCTTCGCTTTCGACAAAATGACTTCTAAATCAGTCGAAGCACTCCATTAAAATCAGAATTCCGGATTGGAATGTAATCGTAACGTTTTCAGGCGTTACTACTTCATTACTGCTGCCTGTACGCTGGGGAATTTCTAAATTCTCATCGTTCAAATTATACAACAGACCTTTGGTAGAAACACCTTTTACGTCTGTAAGCGGGATTAAAGAAAGTATCGAATGTAATGGGTAGCGCTTTACAAATTCACTGGGTGATGGCTTAAGGCAGAACGCTTTCGAATAATCATCAAGCATACATATCGTTAACTCATTTCGGAACTTAGCCATTGTAATTAGGTTGTTGTGTGCATGATCGAGCCGTCTTCCCGTCGCCCAAACGATGTTTACGGCCTCATGACCCTCTTGAATCAAAAAAACTAAACCCTTTTCTAGGTCGGTTTTTGTTTGATCTTCTGCGTGAATCCAGCGTATTTCTTGTTCGTCTTGAACGTTTAACTCCCTCGTGGTGATGCTGTCAAAATCTCCCAGAACCGCATCCACCTTAATCCCTCGAGACAATACACGATCCAGAGCTCCGTCAAGCACCAAGATGTAGGGGCTCCATTCCAGCAACTGGTTTAACAATTCGTTGCTACAGCTTTCACCATTAGCAATAATTAAAGCAGGTTCCTGCTTTTCCTTAACAAAGTGGTGAGATGACATTATTACGGTTGAATTACACCTAAGACTTTTGAAATACCGTATTTTGTTAATAGCGCGATAAGCAAATGTACATGAAGACCCTGTTGCATAAAAGTATTGGTATCACATTATTATCCCTGGTAGTGCTGAGTGGATGTCGGATGAATGAAAAACGATGGGATACCCAAATTGAAACTCCTTTGTTCAACGCCGATTTGGGTTTTGAAGACTTGGTAGACGACAGTCTTCTTGTTGTAAATGACGATGGAAGTTACAATATGGTGTATGAATACGTTTATCAAATCGATAGCGTTTCAAGCTACCTGGATGTACCGGATACGCTCGACAAGGTTCGTATCACTCTAGACAAGCTCGTTCTCGCAGATCGCACGTTTGCCGATACCATCACACTTCGAGAGATCGACCCACAAGTTGCGGCCTTTGATGGTTTTACGCTTCCTCTGGATGCTCAGCGTATTGAAAATCCGGAAGGAGAACAAGAGATTGATGTAAGCGAGGAATTTTTTCAAACGGCAAAGTTTAACAAAGGTTTCTTGGACATTACCATCCACAATGATTTACCTGTATACATAGACAACATCATTTTTAAGCTTTCGAACAAAAAAGACGGTAGCTTAATTGGCCAAGACACCTTCAGCAATATCGCACCGTTTGACTCAGCCACCCAAAGCATAGATTTAGCCGGCAAGGAGGTAGATGGTATTCTAGTTGGAAGCATCATATTAATCGAGACTCGAGCCAGCAGTGGGCCGGTGCTTATTGATGCCGATAAAGGAATCCGGCTTGGGTTGTCTGTCCGTGAACTAGAGCCCGAATACGCCACTGCCATATTTCCGGAACAAACTCTGGTAGAAGACAAACAAGAGGTGGTTTACAAGTTTGGAGATGCTCAAGTAACCGAAATAAAAGCGCGAAGCGGTAAGGTGAAGATGCGCATAGCGAGTACCATTGAAGAAGAAATCATTATCGATTACTGGTTTCCGTTTAGCGGTGAAGACGGAGATTTTAATAAACCGTTCCGCCGGCAATGGCGCGTGCCACCGGCAAAACCTGGGCAAACACAGATTATTGAAGGCGAGTTCCCATTGGATGGGTATGTGATGCAATACAAGGGTAAAGATCCCAGCCAGCCGCCATTCTTTAACACCGTATACAGCGAGCTTACGGCTCGAACCGTTTATTCGGGTGTTGTACGAGACTTGTCCTTGGAAGATTATGTAGAAATCGAATTTGGCTTAGTTGAAATTAAACCGGAATATGCTTTTGGTGATTTTGGCTACAAGGAATACTCCTTAAATGAAACCAACGAGATTCCGGTATTTAAAAATGTCTCAGGCGCATTCAACCTCGAAGATGTAACCATGAATGTCTTCCTAGAAAATGCTTTTGGTATTGAAGCACTCACGACAATCAATGAGCTGAAAGCGATTAACTCCAACACCAACAAGGAGGTTTCACTCCAACATGTGAACGTTATTGGTCAGGACATTTTACTTCGCCGAGCCACAAATCCACCATTATCTGCATACAGACAACAGCACGTTTTTGACAAGTCCACCTCTAACATTAAGGACTTCTTATCGGTCTTGCCAGATAAGATCACAACAGACATTGACATCATTAGTCGGCCAAACGGAAGTAACGACTACCGAGATTTCGTGAAAGATGAAAGCTACCTGAGAGCGCGTTTATTGTTGGCCTTACCGGTTCAATTTGGAATGAAAAACCTCCAATTGGTTCAGAAACAAGCCTTCGACTTTAACTCGCTTACCAATTCCGATCGAATAAAAAGCGGTACATTCAAGCTCCGAGTAGACAACGACTTCCCCATCGAAATGAATATGGTTGCAGAATTTTTATCTGAAGACGACCAGGTGCTTCTCACCTTATTCGATGGAGCTGAAAAAGTTGAGGCCGCTGAACTAGACCCAACTACCGGTAAAACAACAGCCTCAAAGACATCTTACATTACTGCCGAAGTATCTGAAATGGAAATGGACATACTGCGCGATGCCACCAAAGTGCGCATTAAATCTATTTTCAATACTCCTGGCAGCGACAACCAAAAACTGTTCAGTACATACCGAATTAAAACGAAACTATTAGGCGACTTCACCTATGAACAAAGGACTTAAAACCCTTTTGTTGCTTTTATGCTTTACCAGCGTATTCGCACAAAACCCACCAATCTCTTCATTCGACGACTTATCAATGCAGAATTACTCTGCGTTGGAGTTAACCGGTAATGCTGGCATTCAAACGAACTTTCTCAGTTCATCTTTAGTGACCGAAGACTATTGGGACAAAGACATAGTTAACCAACAAATTGACATGATGAGCGCCGCTAACCGTGGAGGATTCCATACTTCGGCCGGTGCAGTATTGCATCTTAAAGGACAAAAGATGTTTAAACACATGAGTGCTGTGTACGGTATAGGACACCACTCAATTGTTGGCGCATATTTTCATAAAGACTTAGGAATATTGGCCTTAGAAGGGACTAGAAACATAGAATCTATCGACTTAAAACCATATAACGAGTTTCAGGTCAACCAATACTCAACTTTATCGTTGGGTGCTGAACGGTATGATACTTCAATGTCCATATATCAATATGTAGGCTTCACTTTATCCGGTTTTCACCAAAACAACACCATCCAGGCAGGTAGTGGTATTGTAGAGTTCGACTCGAGCAATGAGTACATCGATTTTCAAGAAGTTGACATGACGTTTAGTCGAGCAGGAACCCAGCTCATTAATGGTTTTGGGTTCGGGTTAGATTACACCATGGCGAAACAGATGGAAAACGGGGATGTTCACCGAGCGATGTTGCGCAATGTGGGCTTAATCTATGTTCCTCAATCGCGCACTCAGCGATTGAGTCCAAACCAACGTTTCGATGGGTTTGATGTTTCAAACAGTCTTTCTGCGGGAAGTGATATAGACGTAGCGGATTCGTTGAACTCGTTTTTCTCGGATACAACACAAGCCAACTTTATGATTACCCCGTTTAGGCTAAGTTATACATTTACAAAAAGTCTGGACAGCAGCCGGAACCTTTCGTTTACAGGATCTTATTTAAATTTTGCCGGTTACATTCCCCAGATTTCAGCTGTGTACACACAAAAAGTTAGTACTAGCAATGTTCGCTGGCGGGTTGGATTAGAAATTGGTGGTTTCGGATCTTATGCGTCACGAGTGGGTGTATTTGTCCCGTTCAAGCGCGGAGGACTTGATTTATTCTGTTCGGGTATTGAGTCTTTGGCCGGAGGTCTCCCCCAGAACGCAATGGCTCAAGCACGTTTAAATATCCCGATTGGGAAGTAACCGCCCTTATGCAGTAGCTAACTCAGCTGATTCATAAAGCGGAAAGCCGCTCATCAAATCTTTTACCGCAGTTGTGACCTCATCCAATACTGATTCGTTGTCGTGATTGTTAAGTGCTCGGTCTACCAAGTCAACAATCGTCGACATATGTTCTTCAGTCATACCGCGCGTTGTAATAGCAGGCGTTCCGATTCGCATTCCGGAAGTAACAAATGGTGATCGCGACTCCTGTGGAACGGTGTTCTTGTTGATGGTAATGTGGCAACGTACCAAGGTGTCTTCCGCCATTTTACCCGTTAGGTCGTCGAACTTTGTTCGTAGGTCGATTAACATTAAATGATTGTCTGTACCCCCTGAAATCACTTTATACCCACGCTTCTCAAACTGAAGCGCCATGTCTTTAGCGTTAGCAATTACTTGCTTACAATAGTTTTTGTAATCATCGGACATCGCCTCTTTGAAAGCTATTGCTTTTCCCGCTATCACATGCTCTAGTGGACCTCCTTGGCTACCCGGGAAGACTGCTGCGTCCAACAAGCCTGTCATCTTTCGGAGCTCTCCTTTTTTATTTCGGATGCCCCGTTTGTTTTCAAAGTTGTGACCAACCATTATCATACCGCCTCGTGGCCCGCGCAATGTTTTGTGCGTAGTGGTTGTAAGTATGTGGCAATAATCAACCGGATTGTTCAACAATCCACTGGCGATTAATCCGGATGGGTGAGATATATCTCCTAAAAGTACTGCATTCACTTTATCCGCGATTTCTCTAAAACGTGCATAGTCCCAATCTCTCGAGTAGCTCGACGCCCCACAGATGATGAGTTTTGGTTTCTCCCGCAACGCAATTTCTTCGACACTATCCATGTCTATCAATCCCGTTTCCTGATCAATTCCATAATGAACCGCACGATAGGTTTTACCGGAGAAGTTTACCGGTGAACCATGTGTCAAATGACCACCATTTGACAAGTCAAATCCAAGAAGGGTATCCCCTGGGTCTAAACACGCCAACATCACAGCTGCGTTTGCTTGAGAACCGGAGTGTGGCTGGACATTTGCCCAAGCTACGCCAAACAGCTCTTTTGCTCGGTCAATTGCAATCTGCTCAACTTGGTCAACCACCTCACAACCACCGTAATAGCGCTTTCCCGGTAGACCTTCGGCGTACTTGTTTGTCAATACGCTTCCAACCGCTTTCATCACATTTTCTGAGACGAAATTTTCACTGGCAATCAACTCTATTCCGTGTTGTTGTCTGTTTAGTTCCTGATTGATTAAATCAAAGATTTGCTTGTCCATTTCCACTTTATTGTACACACAAAAATAACTATTACTCAGCCGCGCAAAATTGTAAGTGGATAAAATTATATCTTAGCATGCCAAACTACCCACGAAAACTGTGAAATCATAGATGAAATGCGAAAATTTGAAGTAGTAAAACTAACTCGAACGAAGGAAATACTGTCCTCTTTTTCCGTCTCTACCATTCTGGTATTGACCCTTTTAGCCTCCGGAATGAACGCATTCGGGCAAGGCGTTGGTGTTAATGAAAATGGCGCCGACCCGGACCCATCTGCCATCATGGACGTATCGTCCAGAGACCGAGGTATGCTCATACCTCGAATGCCCAAAGCTGCCAAACTTGCAATACCTGCTCCGGCAAACGGTTTGCTTGTTTATCAAACCGACGACACTGTTGGTTTTTGGTATTATGACCAAAACACTTGGGTGCCTATTTTCCAGCATGTTACTGCCGGAAATGGCCTTGTAGGTGGCAAACTAGACGCATATGGAACCATCAGTTTAGAGCCAACCGGAGTCGCAACCGGGACTTATGGCTACGCGGACTCAATCCCGCAATTCACAGTAAATCAATTTGGACAACTCGTTTTCGCCGGTAACATTCCGCTCGTTGAGCAGGATGGTGAAATCGGTAATGAAATCACAGATACTTCTGGAGCATTTGGCATGCTCAGACGCGGTGGGTCCGGAAATTCTTCAGATCCTTATACCGTTGGAGTTACGCCGGGTAATGCACCAAACGATATTTGGATGTGGGATGGAAACAACTGGACTCTTGCATCGTTCCCGTTTGAAAAGGATAGCATTATTGGCAATGAAATTTCAGACACTTCGCTTGCTAGAGGGATTTTAATAACGAATGGGAATGGCACTTCAGCAAATCCGCTTACCATTGGAGTTACAGCAGGCAACGCATTGGGCGATGTCTTTATGTGGGATGGAGGCAAATGGGTTTCAAGTCCCATTGTGTTTCCGGTAGAGCGAGATAGCGTAATTGGTAACGAGATAGCCGACACCATAAACGCACGAGGAGTGCTAACAAAATCGGGTCTTGGTACAGAATTAAGCCCGTATAGAATTGGTATCACCCCGGGTAATAACGTAGGCGATGTCTTTATGTGGGACGGTAATAATTGGGTTCCATCGTCGATTTCTATTCCGGCCGAACAAGATGGCGAAATTGGAAACGAAATCGTTGACACAACTCAGGCACGCGGATTACTTACCACATTTGGGTCGGGCACGGCTGGTAGCCCTCGCACCATCGGGACCATGCCAGGTACAACAAACGGTGATGTCTGGATGTGGGATGGTAACAAGTGGGTTCCTTCTCAAATTACATTCCCTACAGTAACCTTCCCGAAAGAGAAGGATAGTGTTATTGGTAATGAAATAGCAGACACATTCAACACATACGGCTTGATTACGAGATATGGTTCTGGCACAGACGCAGACCCATACATGTTAGGAGCTATACCCGGAACAAGTCCTGGTCAGAGTCTCGTTTGGAATGGCACTGAATGGATTCTTACGACAATCGTGATTCCCGCTGAACAAGATAGCGTAATTGGTAATGAGATATCAGATACATCAGGAAGCCTTGGTATGTTAAACCTATCCGGGACCGGTACTGCAGGAAATCCTCTAACTATCGGGATGAACAGTGGTTCAACTAATGGAGATGTTTGGATGTGGAATGGGAATACTTGGGTTCCAACTCAAATATCCTTCCCCGCTGAGGTCGATGGAATTATCGGAAATGAAATAACTGACACGAACAGCTCTAACGGTATGTTAAATCGCTTTGGCGCAGGTACAGCTGGAAGCCCTTTCACCGTTGGAATTAATGATGGATCAACCAACGGAGATGTGTGGATGTGGAATGGCAACTCTTGGTTGCCAACACAGATATCGTTTCCTGCCGAAGTTGATGGAGTAATTGGCAACGAGGTTACGGATACGATAACTAACGGATTCTTGGCGCTTACCGGTGCAGGTACTGCAGCAAATCCAAAGAAAATCGGCCTGAAACCTGGAAACGTAGCGGGAGAGATGCTGATTTGGAGTGGTAGCACTTGGGTACCCGGCATCTTGGGAAAAAACACCTTAGATATGGCGTACGATGAAGGTGGTGCCGGTGCAGGACGTGAAATTATTGCTGATAACGGTGCGGTTGAAATACAAGGTACCGATGGACTTATTGTTCGCGGAACATTTGGTTCAGGTGTAACTCCAGGAACAATGGGTGCCGGAACTCGTATGAATTTCAACCCAAGAACCTCGTCGTTCCGAGCAGGTACTGCAACCGGAACAGTGTGGAACACAGCTAATGTTGGAATCCACTCTATAGCAATGGGGTATAACCCGCTGGCTAAAGATCCATTCACAGTTGCAATAGGTCGTGCCACTCAGGCAAGCGGTAACCACAGTATCGCTCTGGGTGACTCAAATGTTACATCCTTAGCCTACTCAATGTCTATAGGTAACCACAACGTTACAGGAGGTAGAAATACGACAGTAATTGGCACGAGAAATGTAAGTTACGGACAGTTTTCAACTGTAATAGGTATAAACAACAATGCACAAGGTACAAATGCAGGAATATTTGGTGAGGAGAGCATTGTGTTACCAAACTACAAACACGGATACGCATTTGGATACAGAGATACGGTTAAGGGAGATTACGCAACAGCCATTGGTTACAACGCCTTTGCGGAGGGTACCGGTGCTATTGCGATTGGAACCAACGTAAGAACGAACAACCCGCATTCGGTTGCAATCGGTTATAATGCTTTGGCCATCGCCGACCAATCTGTTGCGATTGGTAGCCACATCTCAACAAACAACAAAAACGGGTCTTTCGTATTTGGAGACGCCAGCACTACTGCGGTTACACTTAGTTCGTCGTTAAACCGTATGACTATGCGTTTTGACAACGGTTATCGAATCTATACGAAGAGTGACCTTTCAACGGGTGTTTATATGAATAACGGCGGAACCGGGTGGGTTTCTGTTTCCGATCGAAATATGAAGGAGAACTTCGAGTCGATCGACGGAGAGGAAATCCTTCAGAAAATTCAACATCTTCCAATCACTAAATGGAACTACAAAGGCAACGAAGACAACGTCAAGCATATCGGCCCAATGGCTCAAGACTTTCATGCTGCCTTTAAGCTTGGTGGAAGCGACAGTTTAGGGATCAGTACGTTGGAGTTTGATGGAGTTAATATGGCTGCAATTCAAGCACTTACCAACCGCACAGATAAAATCGAAACCTTGGAAAACAAGGTGAGTGAACAAGAGGCTGAAATCGAAGCACTACGAAGAGAGCTCGAAGAGCTTCGTCAACTAATCCTCAAAAAGAAGTAATCGCCGACAGGAAAAGGTTTACGTGAAAAGACTACTTTCATATCTGGTATTGCTCCTCTGCTCAAACCTATTGTTTGCCCAAGGCTGGGTAACAAAAGGGGTTAATGTGATCGTAAAAGACGACGCCCATATTGTCTTGAATGGCAATACGGCACATTACACCAACAGAGATAGCGGTATCGTGTTAACTAGAAATTCGGGAACCATCCATGTTGACGGAAATTGGATTAACGATGGAACGAACCCTGCTATCGGTAATAATGCCGGAACAGTTGAGTTAACAGGAAACAATCAAAGCATTGATGGCTCAACCCCAACATCGTTTAACAACCTTGTCCTTTTGGGTGGAGGAATAAAAACACTACAAATCGACGCCTTGGTGGGTGGAGGCTACACCGGACGTCGTAGCGGAAAAATAGACCTCGGCACCCGTCATTTAAGACTTAATTCAAACCAGCTTACAATCAACAACCCATCGAGTGCGAGCATAGCACGACAAACAGGATTGTTGATTGGTGATACAGATCCACTTGCAGGATACAGCAAAGTTCAATGGAATGTGAGGTCAGCCCCTACCGGAAACAAATATGTTATCCCGTTTGGCTCTGTTGATTTTATTTATGTCCCAATTGAATTGGCTTTGGTTACCGGTGGAAGTCAGATTGCCGACTCCGGATACATCAATGTGACCACCTACCCCACAAATCCGATTGCCGTACCGAATAATCGGCCATTACCAATTGGAATAACTCATTTAGACAACAAGTTCAAAGTTGAAAACGACATAAAAACAGCAGACCGTTTTTACGTTTTTCAAACGGGTGGCTATTCAGCAGACCCTGTTGTTAATCTCACCGTTTCATACATAGATCGTGAATGGGACGCTACTGGTGGAAGCCTGAACGACTTATTAGAAAATGAGCTAGAACTTGCACGTTACGACGTGTCAGCAGGTTCTTGGGATTACTCATTTACGGGAACCTCCAACACTGCTGCAAACACAAGCTACACTGGAACCGTAACCGACTTAAATGGTGCGTGGGTGTTGCACAACAAACCATACTGTCCTGAACCAAACTTCACGTTTGACAATGAGTGTTTTGGAATACCGGTTGTTCTGAACGACTCGTCATATATCCTTCGCGGCACAATAGACTCAACTGTTTGGTTCTACGAGGGAAATCAACGCTTCAACCAGAATTCTGCAGCACATGAGTTTAGTACCGATGGCTTCTTTACGGTAAAAAGAAAGATTCGCGGAGATCGTGGTTGTTGGGATTCGATTTCGAAGCAAGTCCAGGTTTACCCATTACCAGAGCCGAGTTTTACTTATGTAGATACGTGCTTTACTGAAACCACCCAATTCGTTGCAACATCTACAACCACTTTAGGAGACCCAATAACACATCAATGGTTAATTGGCGGGAACACAACTGCAGGAAATACGGCGAGTTATCGCTTTGTAAATGATGGTATGCAGCCTGTTCGACTGATTGCACGCTCCAGCCTTAACTGCGTGGATACTATTGTTCGCGATATCCCAATCGAACCGTTGCCAAATGTCTCGTTCACGTTTGACAATATATGCGAGCAACAAGAAGCTGAGTTTTTTGATGCCACAACCACCAAGGGGAATATATCCGAATGGCAATGGTCTGTAAATAATCGAATTACGTCATTCCAACAGGACTACAATCGTATTTTCAATATCGCCGGGACTTACCCGATACAACTAAACGTGACGAATGACTTTGGTTGTAAGGATTCGTTCCTTCAAAACATTGTGGTTTACCCTAAAGCCAAAGCTCGATTTGATGTCTTCCCTAAAGACATTTACATCTCGGACCCATTTGTGAATCTAGTACAGTCGGGAGCTGATGCAAACTCTTGGGAGTGGCGTTTTGGAGATGGAAGTCCTGAAGAGTATGGGCCTGAGGTTATGCACGAATACCTCGATACAGGTGTATTCCGTGCACGACTTATTGCCAGCAACGATTTTCAATGTGGCGACACATTCTACCGAACCATTATAATCAAGCCGGACATACGAATCTGGATTCCAAATGCATTTAGTCCTGGACCGGAAAATGATGTAAACACTACGTTTGGTCCGGGTGGATTATTGCACGGTCTAAAATCGATGACCATGGATGTTTATACACGCTGGGGAGAACACATTTACCACACAGAAAGCATACACGAACCGTGGGACGGGACTTACATGGGAGAGTTGGTTCAGGAAGGTAGTTACTTATACCTGATAAAGATAAAAGATGTCTATAATGATGTGTACCACCACTCGGGCACACTAACGGTTATCCGCTAAGCAGGTTCTACCTGGTGTAGGTCGAACTCAAAGTATTCCATTACCTGGTTAGCCAAAAGCTCTTTACACGCTTTTTCCACCATTTTTCGAGCAGCCTCTTCATTCTCCGCCTCAAACTCCATAGTGATGTGCTTTCCAATACGAACATTCTCTACCGACGCAAGGCCGATCAGGTGCATGCTCTGATGAACGGTCTTTCCCTGAGGGTCTAACAATGCCTTCTGAGGCATGACGTTTATTTCTGCTCTGAAATTCATTTGGCAAAATTACGGATAACGGATAAAACAATATACGTTATGAGGATAAGTGAAACCCCTAAAAACAAGAAAAGCGCAAGGTAGCCGATACAAAGAATCAGGAAGGCAAACCTCAACTGATTGTCATGCCAGCTCAAGTTCTTAAATTTTAGCGAGAAAAGTCGAATGTTGGCATTCATCATAAACGCAGAAAACACTGGTATTACAACGAATAGAGCCGGTTGTATTAACCACTCATCCGGCAAAAACGGATCGTATTCAATAAGCAGCGGCCATGTAGACAGCCAAAGAGCTGTGACGGTTGTGGTTAGTCCGTAAAACTCCTCGGTCTGGCGTTCGTCGTTATTGAATTTCGCCAGGCGCAACGCTGCAAATACCGGTATTAGGATTGAAACAAAATTGATCCAGTGATTGGACCCAACAAATTGTTCAGATAACCTAAACACGAGCACACCGGGCGCAACTCCAAAACTTACCAAGTCAGCCAGACTATCCAGGTCCTTACCGATGTTCGATGAAACGTTAAGTAGTCGAGCCACTAGGCCATCCAGAAAGTCGGGCACCGTTGCAAGAGCAATAAATGTGGCAGCCCACAGTAGCTCATTGTTTAGGCTCGAAATAATAGCCAGCATACCTAAAGCTAGGTTCGATAGCGTGATTAAGTTGGGTAAGTGGCGATAAAGATTCAAACTTTTGTCTGTTTTTTATGTTGGACTGTCTAAGTTCTGCCTTTCACAAAGGTACAGACCTAATTTTGCCAAAAAAACAAGCTCACATGTTAAAACAATCTGCGTTGATCATCGGACTTTGCATTTCCGGCCTTGCGTTTGGTCAGAAATACACCATAAGTGGCAAGGTCACTGACGGTGCAACAGGAGAAGATATGATCTACTCCACCATCCTCGTCAAGGATCAACAAATGGGTACTGAAACCAATGATTATGGTTTCTACTCACTCACATTGGACAAGGGGGAATACACCCTTATCTATGACTTTGTAGGATACCAAACCGTATCCAAAACCATCAACCTAACCTCCGACTTAACCATCAATGTTGAGCTGCAACCCAACAGTAAGAAGTTGAAAGCTGCTGTAGTTGACCTTGAGAAAAGAAAACGACAGGTTGAGAACAAACAGATTTCCGTGGTTAACATGGACATTAAAACCATCAAAGAAATTCCGGTAATCTTCGGTGAGGTGGATGTCCTCAAAACCATCACATTGATGCCGGGTATTCAGTCGGCTGGTGAAGGTAACTCCGGAATAAAC
>CAJXLR010000002.1 GCA_913056425.1 uncultured Bacteroidota bacterium | reverse complement strand
CCCTCACGTACAAATCCACGTCGGTCGATTTCGAAAAGCTCTGCCGGTTTGTGACACATGCGGTTAACCACTTCCTCAATACCAATTCGTCCTTCCTTGGAATGCTGAAGCATCAGCAGCAAACTGTGTTGAACTAGGGGAAGTCCTGAGGGCGCTTTCAAATATTTATTGGACTTCTCTTCCCATGCGTGTGGAGCGTGATCCGTTGCAATAACATCAAACTTCCCGTTGCGAAGAGCTTCCCACAAGGCTTCCTGATCCTCCGGCGTTTTTATTGCAGGGTTACATTTAATTTTTGACCCCATAGAATCGTACTGGGTTGAGTTAAAACTCAAGTGGTGCACACAAACTTCAGACGTCACATTTTTGGTTTTGAAATCGTCTCCAGGTGTGAATAGTTCAAGCTCTTTAGCCGTACTGATGTGAAGTATATGAATTCGAGTGCCATACTTATTGGCTAATTGTGCTGCTTTACTCGAGGACAGGTAACAGGCTTCAACATTGCGAATTTCCGGATGGGCGCTAAATGGTATGTCTTCGCCGTAGCGCTCCACATATTCTGCAGTTTTGGTTTTGATGGTTTGCTCATCCTCACAATGCAAGGCGATGATTGTTGGTGCGTTTGCAAAAATCTTGGACAAGATATGGTCATCGTCAACCAGCATATCGCCGGTGCTGCTACCCATAAAAATCTTTATTCCACAAACCGTCTTTGGATCTGTTTTTAAAATCTCCTCGTAATTATGATTTGTGGTACCCATAAAAAATGAATAGTTGGCCAACGAGGTACGCTGGGCAACCTGGTATTTATCCTCTAAGAGCTCTTGAGTTACCGCCTGAGGGTTGGTGTTTGGCATTTCCATAAAGCTTGTTACTCCTCCCGCCACAGCAGCCTTTGCTTCTGTATAAATGTTTGCTTTGTGCGTTAAACCCGGTTCTCTGAAGTGCACCTGATCGTCTATAACTCCAGGAAGAAGCCAAAGACCTTCTGCATTAATTTCTTCTGCACTACCGGCATCGATTCCTGTACCAATTTTCTCAATGAAGCCATCTTTAATCAGTACGTCTGTGCACTGTTGTTTGTGTTCATTTATTATGTTGGCATTTCGGATAATGTAGCTCTTCATTTATTGTCGTTTTGTTGCACAAAGTTATTAATTCATAGAAGTCGGTATTGCCCCAAAGACATTAAATCCACAAAGCCACATTTAATTTGTCAGAACCCAATACCTACCTTAATTTCCCCTCCTTATGTCGGATAAAAAACTCTTTCTCCTCGATGCTTACGCACTAATTTTTAGAGCGTACTACGCGTTTATTAAGAATCCACGAATAACGAGTTACGGACTCAACACCTCCGCAATATTTGGTTTTACTAATACGCTTCTGGATGTGCTCCAAAATCAAAAACCCACACACATTGCAGTGGTTTTTGATCACAAATCAGAAAACATAAGGAAGCAAGAATTTGCGTTTTACAAGGCAAACAGGGACGAAACACCAGAGGACATCAAACTATCAGAGCCCTATATCCGGCGAGTCATCGAAGCATTTAACATCCCTATTCTAGAAGCTGAAGGATATGAGGCGGATGATGTAATCGGAACGCTCGCTAAGCAAGCTGAGGAAAAAGATTTCATGACCTATATGATGACTCCGGACAAAGACTTTGGACAATTGGTTACAGATAAGTCTGTGATGTACAAACCTGCCCGTTCCGGAAACAAAGCTGAAATCTGGGGTCCGGCGGAGGTATGTGAGAAGTTTGGAGTTGATCGAACAGAACAAATAATTGACTACTTAGGGTTAATGGGCGACAGTGTAGACAACATTCCGGGTGTCCCTGGTGTTGGGCCCAAAACCGCAAGTACTCTTTTAAAACAGTATGGCTCAATGGAAAACCTATATGAGCACACGGATGAACTAAAAGGTAAACTCAAGGAAAAAGTTGAAGCCAACAAAGACCAAGCGTTTATGAGTAAAAAGCTGGCAACCATAATCACGGATGCACCGGTTGAACTAGATGAACAAGCATTGGTGCTTGAAGAAGTTAACAAGGAAGCCATCAAGGAGATATTCGAAGAAGTAGAGTTTAGAACACTTTATCAGCGTGTAACCGGAGAGCAGCCGAAATTTGTTGCAACCGGTGGTCAACAATCACTATTTGCAGATATGCCCACTACAAGCTCAAAAAGTGCGGCTCAAAAAATGGCGGATGAAGTAAGTGGTGTACAGACGATTGAACAAGTTAAGCACGACTATATATCGGTTACTACCTCTGAAGAGCGAAGCGATTTACTTGCAGCTTTATTAAGCCAAAAATCTGTGTGCTTTGATACCGAAACTACTTCGTTAGACCCACTTGAAGCTAGGATTCTCGGCTGTGCCTTTTCATTTGAAAAAGGAAAAGGTTACTACCTCACGTTCCCAGACAATTACGACGAAACTAAGGCTATCCTGAATGAATTTCAGCCATTCTTTAAGAACAAACAAATCGAGAAAGTACTGCAAAATGCAAAGTATGATATCCGGGTGCTGTGGAAGTACGATATCCAGGTTGAAGGACCCTTGTTTGATACCATGCTTGCTCACTACTTGCTTGAACCGGATCAAAAGCATGGAATGGACTTTCTTAGTGAAAAGTTTCTGGGTTACAAACCCATTTCCATCACCAACTTAATTGGGAAAAAAGGCAAGAACCAATTGAGTTTTGATACCGTTCCGCTGGACAAAGCGACGGAATATGCTGTTGAGGATGCCGACATAACACTTCAGTTAAAAGACTCTTTTGAACCCGCACTCAAAGAAGATGGGCTGCGCGACGTATTTGACAAAATAGAAGTTCCTTTAGTGCCCGTTCTGGCGCGCATGGAGCAGGAAGGCGTAAATGTGGACGTAGACTTTCTGGCTGATTACTCGAAAGAGCTTACCCAAGAATCTCGAGAAATCGAGCAAGAGATTTACAAGGAAGCCGGGATGGAATTTAACATTGCATCTCCAAGGCAATTGGGAGACATCTTGTTTGGCCATCTAAAACTAGACCCAAAAGCAAAAAAGACAAAGACAGGTCAGTTCAAAACCGACGAAGCTACGCTTCAGAAATTGGCAGATTTACATGCCTTGCCGAAACTCATATTGGAGTACCGACATAATCAAAAACTTGTAAGCACTTACATCGACGCAATACCCAAACTGGTGAACAAAGACACACGGCGTGTGCATACAAGCTTTGCACAGGCTGTTGCCGCTACGGGTAGGTTGAGTAGCAGTAATCCAAACCTTCAGAATATTCCTATTCGTACAGACAAAGGACGGAAAATTCGTCAGGCTTTTGTTCCAAGAGATGAGAATCACATATTGGTTGCAGCGGATTACAGCCAGATAGAACTCCGCATCGTTGCATCAATTAGCAAAGACGAGGCAATGATGGAGGCATTTAATGCTGGTATGGATATTCACACCGCCACAGCTGCTCGCGTTTACGGCGTTAAACCGGAAGAGGTAACAAAAGACCAACGGTACAAGGCCAAAAGTGTCAACTTTGGATTAATCTATGGTCAAGGCGCAACCGGCCTGTCCCAAAACTTAAAGATTACCCGTACAGAAGCCAAAGAGCTAATTGATGCATACTTTGATCAATTCAAAGGCATCAAGAAGTACATGGACGATACCATCGCTTTCTGCCGAGAGCACGGGTACGTTCAAACCATTAGAGGTAGAAAGCGAAGAATTCGGGATATCAATTCGCAAAACAGAACTGTAGTTGGTTTTGCTGAGCGAAACGCAATCAATGCCCCCATTCAAGGTTCCGCAGCCGACATGATAAAACTTGCTATGATTAACATTGACGCGGCTCTGCGTTTGCAAAACTTCAAATCCAAAATGATTTTACAGGTGCACGACGAATTGCTCTTTGATGTGCACAAGGATGAGTTGGACCGCCTTAAAATGCTAATCAAACCATTGATGGAACACGCCATGCCATTGAATGTCCCTACGGTTGTAGAAGTTGGCGAAGGTGCAAACTGGTTAGAAGCGCATTAGAAATCAATGTTGAGGCGCTTTAAAATAAAGTGCATCAACCAAGCGGGGCCAATTAGCAGAAACTGGATGTCCTTCAGAAAGGAAGGTTTCTTTCCTTCTATGTTGTGACCTACAAACTGAAAAATCCACGCTACAACAAATATGGCCAAGTTAAGGTAGAGTAAGTTCATGTTGCTCCCTACAGTCAAGTACATCCAGTGGACGATGCCGAGACAAATCAACATCCACAAACCAAAAAAGAATGCCATGGTACGCGATAAACTCGTGTAATAGAGCAATGCAATAATCAACCCAATACTCGCTGGATTAATCCGCTTAAACGAACCAAAAAACGAATCATCGGTTGGTGTGAAATATTGCTCAGATGGAATTGCATAAAGCATCCCTACAATCGACAAAAAAATAAGTGGGACACAAAACCAATGGATCAGTTTATTCGTGGAATTTTGATGGCTCTCACCGTATTCCGATAATAGTGCGTTGAGTTTTGACATGTGGCTAAGTTACCACTAACGCATCAATACTCAAGCAGTTCTTCGAGTGCGATACGTGTCTTTTCAGCTCCGGGTAACATCACAGATTCTAAACCCATGTTTAACGGAACTGCTGGTACATCAACAGACCCTATTACTCTCACAGGTGCGTCCAACTGCTCAAAACAGTGTTCTGAGATTCTTCCGGCAATCGATTGAGCAAATGAATTGGTGAGGGTTTCCTCCGTGAGCACTAATACCTTGCCATGCTTTCGCGCTTGGTCGTAAATCGCCTCGTCATCGCACGGACTCAAGGTTCGTAAATCAAGGATTTCAACCCGGCCACCCAACTGCTTAGCAGCTGCTTTTGCCCAATACACTCCCATACCATAGGTAATAACGGCTACCGAGTCCCCCAAATCAACCTGCTCAGAATCTGCCTCCAAGACCACGTTTGCCTTGCCTAGCGGTATCATATAATCTTCAGATGGTTCAGGTGTTTTTGCATCTTCAGTTCCCGGTACCTTACTCCAGTAAATCCCTTTATGCTCAAATATAACAACCGGATTGGGATCGTAAAACGCAGCTTTCATCAAGCCTTTCATGTCGGCAGCGTTACTTGGGTACACAATCTTTATCCCCTTTATCGGAAGTATGCTACTTTCAACTGTACCTGAATGATACGGCCCTCCGCCACCATACGCTCCGGTTGGTATCCGAATCACGCTTTGAACATGATATTTACCTCGGCTCAAGTAACCTGATTTGCTCAACTCTGTGACAAGCTGGTTAACTCCCGGCCAGATATAATCTGCAAACTGGATTTCAACCACCGGTTTACAACCAACGGCACTAAATCCTGCCGTAGATCCAACAATATAGGCTTCTTGAATTGGTGTATTAAACACTCTGTCCTTTCCGTATTTCTGAGCAAGCGTTGCCGCCTCTCTAAAAACTCCACCCAAACGAATCCCTACGTCTTGTCCGTAAAGTAGTGCTTCCGGGTGTTTCTTTAAAAGTTCATCCATGGCGTGCAGTGCAGCATCTACCATGATTATTTTTTCCGCTCCTTCAGGACTTCGTTCTCCAACTTCTTCCGTTACCGGTGTTGGAGCCAGCACATTTTCTTGAAGCGTATAATCGGCTGGATCATCCGCATCTACCGCACGTTGAAATTCATCGGCTATAAATCCGTCAGCCCCGGATTCCATGGCTTCAAGTTCACCCTTTTCGACGCCTGAATCCAATAGCATCTTCCGCAGAATTGGGAACGGGTCATCTTTCTGGTCTTCTTCCAAATCATCGCGATACCATTCACTGCGCACTCCACTAGTATGATGTCCCAGCAACGGAACTTTTGCGTGAACCAACATCGGTGAGCGTTTCTCTCGTACCCATTGGATAGCTTTCGCCATTCCATCGTAGCATGCTGTAAAATCGGAACCGTCGACCCGTTGGGTTTTTAAACCTTTAAATCCTTTGGCAAACTCAACCGCATCCATTGCCCGCATTTCGTCGCCACTGGCTGAAATTCCCCAATCGTTGTCTTGCACCAAATAAAGAATCGGCAAGTCGTGTAGCACAGCCATCTGCAATGCTTCACTCACTTCACCTTCCGTCATTGATCCATCTCCGATCGAACAGACAACAATCGCATCTTTGTCTTCGAGTAAACCTTGCTGTTCCTTGTACTTCAAACCATGCGCGATACCAGTTGTTGGTATAGCTTGCATACCTGTAGCACTACTCTGATGCGCCATCTTTGGCATATCAGGTCGGTCTAGTGATGGGTGTGAATAATAAGATCGACCTCCAGAAAATGGATCATCTGCTTTTGCCAGCAACTGTAACATCAACTCGTATGGTGTCATACCCATACCCAGTAGAAGCGATTCGTCTCGATAATAAGGAGCAACCCAATCAGTAGGCTTCAACAGATAGGCGGTTGCCAACTGAATAGCCTCATGTCCTTTTGATGTAGAATGTACATACTTCGTGATAGGTCGATTCTCATCATAAATTGCCGCCATGGCACGTGAAACACACATGCTCTTGTAGGCCTTTTTCATGATCTCAAGTCCTACCGGACTTTTCTTTATCGATACGTGTCTTGCCTGCTTCATTCGAGGTTGCAAGTTTACGGATAATTTGCGTGATGGACTCGGAAGTATAGCAAACAAAAACAGCAGCCCCACGAATGGAACTGCTGTAACATAAAAGTATGAAAAGTGTATTTATCGTCTTCGATGATTTGGTACGGTTTGTCCACTTAAAAATCTATTGAGTCTTCGAACGCTACTATCAAAAGTGAAACTTCGGTTTACCAAGAAGTAGTTGTTCTTGTCGATGGTGAATCGATACGCAAATTGAGCTAACTCTAATTTGTTTCGATCGAATGCCATGGTGTTCATTAAACCTGCTACTTGAGCACTTGTAACTCGATTGCCACGAACGTAGTTTTTAGCAATTTGGAGTTTTCGGTTGTCAAAAGCTGTGTTTTCCATCAATCTCAAGGTGAGACCATACTGATTGCCGCGTCGAACACCGTTGTTCATAACTGGGCCTCTTCTACGTGGGTGGTGTCTAACCCGTTGACGAGGCGCTTGAAGTTGTTGAACGTTCGAAATTCGAATTCGGTAGTCGTTGGTCAAATGCGCAAATACGGCTGAGCGATACGGGATGTTGATTGAGCCGTTGTAGAGAACCTCTCTACCGCTTACCCGACCTCCACGTCTGCCATAATTTTGACGTCCAAAGACTTCAACCACCTTGATGTGATGAGTTCCTGCTCTAAGGTTGGGTACACGTAATTGACCGCTTACATTCTGATAGCGCATTCCGTCTACCACAACGACAAAATTCCCGTCGTTGAATAAGTTTAAGTGCAGTTTTGAGAAGGCTGCCTTCGCATCCATGCCCAAAAGACTTAAGGTTAAAATTGAAATAAGAGTAAATGTAGTTTTCATAATGTACCTCCTTTATTTGGTTTACAATCAAGTTGCAAGACCCGTGCCTACGGCTTTAAGTCAGAGGTTCTGA
Organism: uncultured Bacteroidota bacterium; assembly: GCA_913056425.1. Lineage (GTDB taxonomy): Bacteria > Bacteroidota > Bacteroidia > NS11-12g > UBA9320 > UBA987. The sequence goes on along the minus strand of CAJXLR010000002.1, from coordinate 16,539 downwards.
GAGGAAACGGTTAAAGAGTGATCTAATGGACTGATTTTTTGTACTGATTAGTAGACAATAATCGCACGGTGAATACGTTGCAACGTTCGGAGTAAAAACCAAATCAGGGTCATTTCGACTAAAGGTGGTTTCTATATCTTTGCCCGATGCAATCAAAACTGAGGGTTTATAACACCTTGAACCGTGAACTGGAGGAGTTTCAGCCATTACATCCACCATTTGTAGGGATGTATGTTTGTGGACCAACAGTTTACAGTGAAGTACACATTGGTAATGTTCGTACGTTCACCTCATTCGACTTGATATATCGATACCTACTTCATCTTGGCTATAAAGTACGGTACGTTCGGAACATAACGGATGTTGGACATTTACTTGACGACACGTCCGAGGATAAGATATCAAAGAAAGCGCGATTGGAAAACATCGAACCCATGGAAGTGGTTCAGCGATATACGGTAGACTTTCACAATACCATGGCAACGTTTAATGCGCTTCCTCCGAGCATAGAGCCAACTGCAACCGGCCATCTAATTGAGCAGATAGAGTTTATCCAAAAGATAATGGATCAAGGTCTTGCATATGAATCCAACGGGTCTGTCTATTTCGATGTCAAGAAATATTCGGAGTCGGAAAATTACGGTGCGTTATCTGGTCGAAATGTCGATGAGCTCCTTGCGAATACGCGCAGCTTAGATGGGCAGACAGACAAACGACACCCGGCAGACTTTGCACTTTGGAAGAAGGCAGAACCTCAGCATATCATGAAATGGAACTCTCCATGGAGTTTAGGTTTTCCCGGGTGGCACCTTGAATGCTCTGTAATGAGCACCAAGTATTTAGGAAAACAGTTTGACATACATGGCGGTGGTATGGATTTGAAATTCCCTCACCACGAATGCGAGATTGCTCAGAACAAAGCCGGTTTGCAAGAAGACTCTGTTAAATACTGGCTGCACACCAACATGCTTACGTTCAATGGACGTAAAATGGCAAAGAGTGAAGGTACCGGAGTAACACCAAAGCAGATGCTAACGGGTGATCACGACTTGTTAACTCAAGCTTATGATGCCATGACCATTCGCTTCTTTATGCTTCAAGCGCACTATAGAAGCACGCTTGACTTTAGTAATGAAGCACTACAAGCTGCGGAGAAAGGCTTAAAGCGTTTGCTGATTGCCATTGACGACTTGAATAACTTGAGTGCAAGTGATTCGTCTAGTTTGAATGTAGCAGAAATGAGAGAGAAGCTTTATGGAGCAATGAATGACGACTTTAACTCTCCAATTGCAATAGCTCACCTTTTTGAAGTTGTAAAATGGGTGAACCTCATCAAAGAAGGGAAAGAAAGTTTAACATCGGAAGATTTAGATACCTTGAAGTCGATTGTGAACCACTTTGTCTTTGACATCTTCGGACTGAAAGACGAGCAAAGCGGCGGAGACGATAATAAAGTGGACGACCTCATGCAGTTTATTTTGGAGATACGTCAGGACGCTAAAGCCGAAAAGAATTACAACCTATCTGATCAGATTCGAGATCGACTCAACGATATTGGATTCACAATTAAAGATGGAAAAGAAGGGACAACCTACACAGTATCATGAGAGTTAAACACCTATTCATAGCAGGTTTATTCATAGCCGGACTTTCGTTTTCGGGATGTAAGGATAAGCCAACAGATAAACCGAAAGACAAACCGACTCCTCCACCCAAAAAGGAAGTGACAGTATCGTTTGATGCAGACTCCGCATACTCATTTGTGCAGGCCCAAGTTGATTTTGGACCTAGAGTTCCCGGAACTCAAGCTCATGCAAATTGTGTGGCGTGGATGGAATCAAAACTTGCTGAGTACTGCGATACCGCTTTTGTTATGACCGGAACACACACCGACTACAGTCAGCGTGTTTTCCATATAAGTAACGTTATGGGCGTATTTAATCCGGATGCGACAAAAAGATTCCTGTTTGGAGCACACTATGATACACGTCCACAATCTGACGAAGATCCGGAGATAACGGACAAGCCAGCTGACGGAGCGAACGATGGTGCGAGTGGTGTTGGCGTTTTAATTGAGGTGGCAAGACAGCTTGCCGAACTTAACCCAACCATTGGAATCGACATTGTATTTTTTGATTATGAAGATGCGGGTGAAACTGGTGGACGTATGGACACTTGGTGTATTGGGTCTCAGCACTGGGCAGACATCAAAGCCAACGAAGGATACATTGCTGATGGTGGTATTTTATTGGATATGGTTGGAGCGGAGGATGCCACATTCGCCTTGGAAGCTTACTCAATTAGCCACAACCAGAATCTCATGTTGAATGTCTGGGCAACGGGACAAAAACTGGGTTATGGCAAATACTTTTTGAATATACCTGGAGGTGTAATTACAGATGATCACTTGTTTGTTCAGAAACGCACAGGTGTTCCTATGATAGACATTATTCATTACGACTTATCTACGTCAAACAACTTCCCGGATCACTGGCACAAGCAATCCGACAACATGGATGCGATTGACAAAAACACGTTACAAGCAGTGGGGCATACTGTTCTCCACGTGTTAATGAACTCGTACAACTAATACAGAAACATGAACACAACTTTACTTTCCATCTTTACCTTAGAAAACCTTGGTGACTTAATCATGCTAATTGTCTTGCAAGCCGTATTGGGTTTTGACAACTTGCTGTATATATCCCTTGAGTCAAAGAAAGCGCCGGCCGACAAACAAAGTTTTGTTCGGAAAATGGGAATTGGGTTAGCCGTTGTATTCCGTATTGGTTTGCTTCTGCTTCTTGTGAGAATCGTCAAATTGGTTGAGCGTCCAATCATCAATTTCGAATTTCCGGGTATTGCAGAAGGACATTTTGATTTACATAGTATAATCGTTCTGATAGGAGGTGTTTTTATAGTCTGGACAGCTCTGAAAGAGATTTGGCACATGATGCAAACCGATGAGTTTGATGATCACGATAAAGACAAAGGCAAGAAGTCTGCAGGACAGGTAATCTTCTGGATTGTACTTATGAACCTCGTTTTCTCTTTTGACTCTATCCTAAGTGCCATGGCATTGAGTGAAGTTGTAGCCGTAATGGCAACAGCTATTGTGATAGGTGGAATTCTAATGATTTGGTTGGCGGATAAAGTGTCTGCATTCCTTGAGAAGAATCGTATGTACGAAGTATTGGGACTTTTTATACTTTTTGTGGTGGGAATCATGTTACTCACCGAGGGTGGTGAAAAAGCACACTTGGTGTTCTTTGACAATGAGATTACGCATATGAACAAGACTACCTTCTACTTTGTCATCACGATTATGGTACTTGTTGATATCGTCCAAACTCGCTATCAAAAGAAACTGCTTCTAGAGCGAGAGGCTAAGAAGCAAGAGCTGAAAGAATCCTAAATCATGCGGCAAGAAACCGCACTAGCCATATTAAAAACGGGACAGAATGTCTTCCTAACCGGATCGGCCGGAACAGGAAAAACGTACGTTCTAAACCAGTATATAAAATACCTAAAAGATAGAGGTATTGGTGTTGCCGTAACTGCATCGACCGGAATTGCCGCGACCCACATGAATGGACAAACCATTCATTCATGGTGTGGCATGGGCGTAAAAAACAGCATACATCAAGTTAATCTACCCAAGCTCGCGGAGACCAAGTACATCAAGAAAAACATCGAAAAGGCGAGTGTGCTGATTATCGATGAGATTTCGATGCTTCATAAAAATCAACTTGAAATGGTTGATGAAATCCTGATGTATATTAGAGGAACCGTAGAACCTTTTGGTGGATTACAGGTGGTACTATCCGGTGATTTCTTTCAGCTCCCTCCGGTAACCAAGAATGAAGAAACCAACCGAGAAAAATTTGCCTTCATGGCCAAGTCTTGGGTGCAAGCTCAATTTCAGGTGTGTTACCTCACCGAGCAGTACAGGCAAACCGAGAATGAGCTCACCACTCTCTTAAACGAAATACGAGCCGGCGAGGTTTCCGAAAGTAGCATCTCTCTTTTGGATGAAGCCGTATACAACCGATTTAAACAAGATCCCACCAAGCTATACACACACAACTTCGATGTTGACAGACTTAACCAGCGCGAGCTAGAAAGTTTAGCGGGTGAGGAAGAAGTTTTTGTTGCTCGCTCAAAAGGTAACGACGGGTTAATCGAAATGCTGAAGAAGTCTGTGCTTGCCCCGGAAAACTTGTGTTTAAAAGAAAACGCCAAAGTCATGTTTGTTCGCAACAAACACGACCAAGGATACATGAACGGCACCATGGGGATCGTCACGGGTTTTTCAGATGAAACAGGCACTCCTGTGGTTCAACTCAACGACGGCAAGGAAATAATAACCGAAGAGGAGGTGTGGTCGGTAGAAGACGAATCCGGAAAAACGCTGGCATCATACATTCAAATACCCTTAAGGCTTGCATGGGCCATCACGGTGCACAAGAGCCAGGGAATGACACTAGACGAAGCTGAAATCGACTTAAACAAAACCTTTGAAGCCGGTCAAGGTTATGTAGCTCTTTCCCGTTTGAAGTCATTCAATGGTCTTCGGTTATTGGGTTACAACGAGGTTGCGCTCGAAGTGGATGGTTTAGCCATGAAAGCAGACAAGCGCTTCCAAGAATTAAGCGATGAAGCAGAATCGCGTATAGATCAAACCGATGTTGCTAGACGGCATTTACAGTTCTTGAAACGGGTGGGTGGACTGAGTGACCCGAAAGAGATTGAGCGCTATGCGCGACGTCAAGAAGCAAAAACCCAAAAGCTCTCAACACAAGAACAAACCCGCAGGTATTTTGAAGACGGTCTTTCACTCAAACAGATTGCGAAAGAACGTGGACTAACCACCGGAACCATTATCAGTCATCTTGTTAGTTTAAAAACCGATGGCGTTGAATTGGACTACGATCGCCTCAAACCGAGCTTAAAGGGTGCTGATGAGTTGACTGAAGCTGTTGAGGCCCTCAAGAAACGCGGTAAGGAAGAAGACTTTCTAGAAAATGGATTAGTGAAATCAAAAGTACTGTACGACTACCTAAACGGTAAGTACTCCTACGAAAAGATTAACCTGTTCAAATTGTTTCAGTAAACCGTCCCACTTTGTGGCGGAATCACATGCTCACTTTCATCGGATTTTCCAGATTACCTCCCTCCGGTCGGTGATCCTGGGGGAGGCTAACACACCTCAAGCCTACCGCTTTCGCGGTCCGGGCTTTTTTCATGCAATCACTTACGAAAGCAAGCTTTCGACGTTCTGCATAAAAAAAGCCCGTCACTACGTGACAGGCTTTCAGTGTGGGCGATGCTGGATTCGAACCAGCGACCCCCTGCTTGTAAGGCAGGTGCTCTAAACCAACTGAGCTAATCGCCCTTTTGATTGGGGGTGCAAATATAACATTCGGATAATCTATTTTGAATAAAAAAATTTAAAAAAATTCATGCCACAAATTGTAGACACACCACACAGCCGTGTTCATTCGTTTTAATGCAGACCAACACCAGTTTTTACACCTTTGTCTGTTACAACTACCACACACCATTGTGTCCAAATTTTACAGAGTCATACACAAAGCCCTTTGGTGGCTTCTTTACATCACACCCGTGGTGTTGGCTTCGTACTATTTCGGGGGTAAACTCGTTCGTAAAATCCTAATCGACCAGCTTAACGAACAACTCAATACCAAGGTAGTTGTACATGCCATTAATCTCAACGGATTACGCACCTTCCCGAACCTTAGTCTCGAACTGACCAATGTACGAATTGAAGAGTCTACCCCCCACTTTGAACAACACATGACCCGCGTACGCAAAGTTGTTGTCGCGTTCAACCCCCTAAAATTAATATCCGGGAAAAATGAAATCGACAAAATCCAGTTTCACTCGGGAGTAATCCGACTATTCGTAGACAAAGACGGTGCATCCAACTTCGAACTGTTCAAACCATCGGAAGATGAAAGTGACGAGGCTCTGCAAATCGACCTGAAGGATGTTGAACTTAAAAATGTTCAGTGCGTGTATGTTGACCACCAGAGTAACAACAGCTTCAACTTCACATCCGACCTACTCGACTTCTCCGGAAAATTTAACGACCAGCACTTCCTGCTCAAAGCCAAAGGCGATGCTCTGTTTGATCACCTGAATCTGGACGGTACGGACTACATTATGGGCAAACGCTGCCAAATGAATGTGGTGGTAGACATCAACCAAGACATTCAATCCTACCACATCGAAAAGGGACAAATTGGCCTGGACAATTTACTGATGGATGTGGAAGGCGACATCCTTATGGTAAACAACTACCCGGATGTAGAACTCAATCTATCCGGGGATCACATCGACATACAATCCATTCTCTCCATCCTACCGAACGATATTCGATATCAACTGCGCGATTTTACTTCTCGAGGTGATATAGCTGTTAACGGAACGGTGGTAGGTCTGCTTAATGGTGATAGTATACCGGACATGAATATCGATTTTAGCTTCGACAATGCTTCGGTTTCCTCCAAGCGAAATCAGCTTGATATTGAAAAAATCAACCTAACAGGTAACCTGAATTCTGTAGGCGAGGCACTCGCTCTAACCACAGAGATCAAGGAGGTTATATTGAGTAAATCCGCGCTATCAGGCAAAATCAGTATTGAAGACATACTCCACCCGAATATCGACTTCCAACTCAAAGGGCTTGCCAATCTCACTGATTTACGCGGACTTATAGATGCCGAAGAAACCTCAGGCAAGGTGGGTTTTAACCTAACCGGACTGATTCCCGTGGTAAAAGACACCATCAACTTTACCGCACTGAAAATAAACGGTGATGTGGAAGCGAAAGATCTAAATATTCCCGGGAAGCCTGAAGAGGAAATCAGGAAACTCTACGCCAGTGCACACATCAACAACGACGAACTAACTAAGGTTAAGGTGAAGGGCGGCATCTGGAATAACAATGTCGATTTTACCGGTACCATAAACCACTGGCTGTCGTATGCGACCAATCAAAAACGACTAAAAGTATTGGGTGATGTAAAAAGTACATCCATGAACCTAAATTTCCTGAACGGCGACACTACTACCTCAGCAACAGTAGAGACAAAAACGGATCTCGACATGAACGTAGACGTGTCCGTCTCTGTTGAAGCAGAACAATTTGTGTGGAACAACTTCGACACCCGTAGGATGAGTGGAAACTTTGAATGGAAGCACAACGACTTGTATTTCACCAACATGGCATTCGATGCTTGGGGTGGCAACAATCAACTGGATGCCGACTTGATACAAAACGACTCCAACTTCAAATTGTCGCTTAGTGGTTTCTTTGAAAACGTTAAAATTGAGCGTTTGCTTAAGGAGTTCGATAACTTCGACCAAACCGAGTTCACTCCTGAAATTTTGATGGGTGAGATTACTACCACCTTGAACTATTCCATGTACTTCGACCGATTCTTTAACGTGTTGGAAGACAGCATCTTCTCTTTGGCTCAGGTTCAAATTAAAAATGGCCGATTGCGGAACTATAAGCCCATGGAATCCTTATCCTCGTTTGTGGAGTTAGACGATTTGAAAGACATCAAGTTTAAGGAGATGTCCAATACGGTTGAGATACGAGATCGAACCATTTACATTCCGACCACAGAAGTGCAAAGCAATGCCATGAATCTTACCATTGGCGGAACGCACAACTTCGACAACTTCATGGACTATCGGTTGAAAATCCGCATTACCGAACTACTCGCATCAAAATCGGGATGGGTTAAAAAGAAAAAGGAACGTCAGCTGGAAGAGAACAAAGAAGGCGGGCTCAGCGCTTATGTGATTATGGTGGGCACTCCAGACGATTTGAAAATCAAGTACGATCGCAAGACTGTTCAGGAAAACATCAAAAAAGAAATCAAAAAGGAAACCAAGAGCTTCTTCCAAGATCTTAAAAAGGAAATCAAACGCGAGAAGAGAAACACCAAGGACCGTCGGAAAGTAGAATGGGATGAGTGAGGAAGAAAACCGCGAACAAAAGCCAAAAGGCTTTACGAAGGCTTATCGACGTGCCGAAAAACTTATTGGGAGTCAGCAACGACTACTTTCCTTGCTTCAAAAAGCAATCAAAAAAATTGATCTAAAATCCGGCTCGCTCAAAACGGCTAAAGACGAGCTGTTAACCCTTGTTCGCCTCGTAAAAGCTTATGTGAGTGGTAACTATCGGGACGTTGCGGTCAAAACAATCTTGTCGGCCATCGCCGCAATCGTATACTTCTTAAATCCGCTGGATGTACTCCCAGACTTTCTAGTTGGGCTCGGATTTATGGACGACCTAACTGTCCTAGGTTACGTGCTAAAACGTTTCCAAGGAGAATTGGATAAGTTTGGAGAATGGGAAAAATCCCACGCCGATGGAGATAAAACCTAGTTGTTAGCCATTTTTACATCGGAGACCAACCTCAAAACATACCTGAAACCCAAAGTAGAGTGCTTGCTGCCAGGATCAACAAACCTTTTAGCTGCTTGCGTTCCAACGTTTACACCATCACGTGTTGCATGTTGCTCAAAATACCAGTTACCTCCTTTCACCAACACGCCATTTGAGGAGTTTTGCGCGTTGTAAAACTTCTCAATTTGCGCCAATAATTCCGCTTCTTCGCTTGAATTTGCTTTCAAATACTGTTGTCTGAGCTCATAGATTTGGCGCCAGTTATCGGCGTAGTTCTCTGAACACCACTCACTTAAATTGGTGTTCATAAATCGAACTCCTTCGATGTAGTCACTATGTATTATGTTGCCTTTATTTCGCTTATGATGTTTCATGCTTGTACTCGTAGTATATAAATAGCCATCGTCCATAAAGTTCCCACGAGTAATATTCAAGTAACCACTCAACAGTGATTGGTTGATCAGGTTAACTGTTGTGTCATACGTTAGCGGTAAATTTGTTATGTAATTATGGTCGTAGTGACGCTGCCTTAACACCAATAATCCCTGCCCAATGAATCCCATTTGGGTGTGGTATCTGTCACCGGAGGCGAATGACCATTCAAACTGATTTGGCAAATCGACAAACCAGGTCATGCCTTCTACTTTGTTTTCTGTATTCAAGTTCTGTTGGAACCAAGCACAATAGGCTTTCGCATTATAATAACTTATTCCCACAACCGGATAGTCGTTGTACTTTGGATGACTGAAATAATGCCGAGTCATAGGATCATTGAATGAGTACTGAAAGTCTTTCACCCAACAATTAGTATCTGGAACAAGTTGATTGTAAAGCTGAGGGAAATCTGCCAAAAACCGTTTATACTCTGCGTTAGTCACTTCGGTGGTTTTTATATAAAATGGCGATAAAACTTCTTTTGCTGAGACACGCGTGATTACTGGTATATCAATAGTCACCTTGCTGTTCTTGGATTTTAAAACACTATCCAAAGACTTTGTTACTTCTAGCGTTTTTGCATAGTCAATATAATACTTCATGGCAGGATGAAACTCAAAATGCATTGTGTCAGGAAGTGTTTTGAGTTTACCATTAATCTTCACCGGATTAACCCATACCGTACCCTCTGGAGCTTTTGTGATTTGATGCTTTACAACCTCGGCTGTAGGAATAAAGAACTCGTGTTGCGCATGCGATTGACTGCTCCAAATAGTCAACCCAAGGAGAAATATCAGATTAGTATTCATGTCTGTACAACGAGATTATGACACATATTTGTATATAGAAAGAATACGGGTGAATTATTGCAGTTGCCAGGAGAGTCTTCACATATCGAATGAAACAATATGGTTAATTTGAGTCTAAAGGAAGGACAAGATGTTTCCTTCACCATTTCCGATTACAATTCCTCGTCAAATTTGACAGGGAGGCTGTCAATTGATGTGCTGACTTTTCTCGAAAGCGCTGGTGGATGGATTTCCAGAGGTATGGAATTCAATCATCCAGTCACTCAATCATTCAGTCATTCAGTCATTCAGTCATTAACCAAAAAAAAGGCCCTTCTTCCGAAGAGCCTCTTGCGTTCATTGAAAATTGTATTTCTTATTTCGCTGCTGCGTATCGCTTAGCAACTTCGTCCCAGTTGATTACATTAAAGAATGCAGAAATGTAATCTGGGCGACGGTTTTGGTAGTTCAAGTAGTATGCGTGTTCCCAAACGTCCAATCCTAAGATTGGAGTTCCTTGGCAACCTGCTCCCATTACAGGGTTGTCTTGGTTTGGCGTGCTACAAACGCAAAGCTTTCCTTCGCAAACACACAACCAAGCCCAGCCTGATCCAAATTGTGTAGCAGCTGCTTTGCTGAATGCATCTTTAAACGCATCAAACCCACCAAGGTCGTTGTTTATTGCGTCAGCCAATTCACCTGAAGGTGCTCCACCGCCGTTTGGCGACATAACGCTCCAGAACAAGCTGTGGTTATAGTGTCCTCCGCCGTTGTTGCGAACTGCTCCATTGTCTGAGTGATTCTTGAGCAAGTCCTCCAATGACTTTCCGGCCATGTCGGTACCTTCGATAGCAGCGTTCAATTTTGCAACGTATCCAGCATGGTGTTTCCCGTGATGAATTTCCATTGTCTTTGTATCGATGTGTGGTTCTAACGCATCAGTGGCATATGGTAATGCCGGTAATTCAAATGACATACTTTTTCTGTTTTAGTGTGAGACAAATTTATTTAAATCGTTTAGTTATGATACCTGTTATACTTTAAAATTGTTTTATCAAGTTTCGCAATCGAACTATGACTATAACTGATGCCATACGATCTCGCAGATCTATCTACCCAGCTCAATACTCCGGTGAGCACATAAACGATGAGGTGATTCACACACTTCTGGAAAACGCAAATTGGGCGCCCAACCACTATCATACAGAACCATGGAGATTCATGGTTTTCAAAGACGATGGCCTGAAAAAGCTTATGTCTAAGCTTGCCGAACTCTACAAAATGTATAATGTAGATACGTTCAGCGATGCCAAATATGCTCGATACGCAGATCGAGCGGAGCAGATCTCACACAGTATTGTTGTTGCGGTTGATATAAGTGACAAACCGAACCTACCGGAGATTGAAGAAATCGCCGCGGCTTCTTGTGCGGTACAAAACATCTTGCTTACGCTGGCTGAGTATCCGAAAGTAGGTGGATATTGGTCTACCGGTAAATTGGTATATACTCCTGAGTTCAAAGAATTTCTCGGACTTGAAGAAAACCAACTTTGTATGGGTATGATTCACTTGGGCATGATTAAACCGGATAGTCCAAAACCTCAAGGTAAGCGAAGACCTGCCGGTGAGAAAATTCAATGGGTAGTCTCATAATATGAGAGCAGTTGTCCAACGCAGTGAATCCGCTTCCGTGGTGGTTGATGAGGTAACCATTGGTTCCATAGAATCCGGATTGGTAATTCTTCTAGGCATCGAGCACGAGGATACTCAAGATGATGCAAATTGGCTTATTAGAAAGATTCAGAACATGCGGATCTTTAACGATGCAAACGGTGTAATGAACGAGTCCATCAAAGATCAGAAGCGTGAATTCCTGGTCATCAGTCAGTTCACCTTGCATGCATCTACCAAGAAAGGTAATCGACCGTCCTACACCCGCTCTGCAGCTCCTGATATCGCAGAAAAGCTCTACAACTACTTTGTGGATGAACTGAGAAACCAAACCGGCTTAGTTGTTGAAACGGGAAAATTCGGAGCTATGATGGATGTATCTCTAACCAACAAAGGACCGGTGACCATACTGCTCGATTCTAAAAATCCGGAATAATTTACGCCCTACGTCGTTGCTAAAGAAAAGTCGGTCTTTTATTAGACCCGAAAACTGTATTTTGCAATTTTGAAATCCTTCATGAACCACCATAAACCACTGGCAACCTGCCTCCTCCTTCTCTCAATTTTTTTCATCCATCAAACCTCTTTCGCACAGGAAGAGAAAAAGTACCCAAGCTTGCTTTGGGAAATCACCGGTAACGATGCTGAAAAACCAAGCTACCTATACGGCACTATGCACGTGTCGAGCAAGCTCGCATTCCATCTGGGTGATACCTTTTTTATGGCACTCGAAAGCTGTGATGCCGTAGCCTTGGAGAGCGACGCAACCACATGGCTAGGCTACATGTTCGGTGAAGAATATCTGGAGGAAACCGGAGGTCTCTACCGTACGGCGAGGTATTACAAAGACTTCTACCGAGATGCTTTCAAGTTTGAAGAAGTTGAAAAACGGATTATGGGTAGTAGTCTGAACTTCAACAATCGTATCATGAACGGTATGCTGTATCGAAAATCAAGCTATGCGGCTGATTTTGAAGAAGAGACATACTTAGACATGTACATCCATCAAGCCGGTAAAAAACTGAACAAGGAGATTATCGGACTGGAAGATTTTATGGAGTCCCAGCGTTTGGTTCAAAAAGCGGAAATCCCGGACGACGACGAAAAGGACAAACCAAAAAATGTAGACTACCGAAAAATCGTTAATGCGGGAAATAGTCCGCGTGAAATGCTGGAAGATGCATATCGAAAAGCTGATCTAGACATGGTTGATTCATTGCAACGCATCATCAGCCCAAGTAAAAACCACCAGAAGTATATGCTCCATGAACGCAATCGTATCATGGCTGACCGTATGGACTCAATCATACAAAGTGGTACGACGCTATTCACCGGGATTGGTGCGGCGCATCTAGCCGGCGAGCTGGGGGTAATTGAAATGCTTCGCGAGCTCGGATATAATGTACGGCCGGTTTCTCGAAACATAGGAGACTACAGTAAATCGTATCGAGACAAGCTCGAGAAGACGTATGTGAAACAATCACTCAAAGAGTACACAACATCGGATAACTGGATTAAAGTGAAACTGCCGGGTGAATTATTCGAGATGCCGGCAAACGACTATTACAAAATGTACTTCTACCCGGAGATGTCTAACGGGACCAACTACTCACTTATTCGTTTACGCTACCACGGTCCGATGAGAAATCAGACCAAGGAGTACATGATTAAGCGCATTGATAGTTTGTTGTATGAAAATATCCCGGGAAAAATCTTGGAGCAAAAAGAGATTGAGCGCAACGGATATCCCGGTTTCGACATCATCAACCGAACGAAAAAAAGCGACTACCAGCGCTACCTGATTTTCGCCACTCCAATCGAAATGATTGTATTCAAGGTTGGAGGAACCTTGGACTACTTGAAGGATAATGGTTACCTCGAAGAGATCTTCAACTCGTTTGAAATCATGGGCAAAACCAATACGTGGCAGACGTTTGAATCTAAAAATGGTTTTGCTATCGACATGCCCGGAACGGTTATTACCGATGAGAATAACGATAAACTAAAACACCTATCGTCTAACCTCGTGGAAGCTTATTCCATGGACGGCGACGACTTTTTTTCGGTACGACGAGCATCATATCACGATCAAAGCTACATCGAAGAAGATACCTTTGAGGTTTCTTACATCGCGACCCAGTTTCACGATGAAATGAAGTATGAAGAACTCAATCGCGAACACGTCATGGTTGGCGACATGCCCGGTCTGAAAACAACATGTAAAGACTCCAACACTTTTGTGCACACCATGTACTTGATTGATGGTCCGAGATACTATCAGATTCTTGCCAAGACTTCGTCCGATGTGTGGCCGGAAAAATTCTTCAATTCATTTAAGAAAACCACACCCATTTCCATTCGGCCGTATACCACGTTTGAAGACACGTCATACTTCTACACCGTAAAGTCGAATTCCAAACGAAGTGGATATGCTGCCTTTGACATTCGTGAAATATCCGAACGTGTTCGGAACAAAGAAAACGATAGAAATTACGATGGAACAACGGAGTACATCTACTATGGTGACTTGCGCGCCGACGATGAGGTGTACTTGTACTTTAAACAGTTCTCCAGATACTTTTACCGCCCGAGTTACGATTCCCTGTGGCGCGGAGAAAAGAACATCTTCATAAACAAAGACATGGTGGTTGAGTCCGAAGAAGTGAGTAAGGATTCAAACACCTATGATTTAGTCATTGGTGACACGAATAGTGTTCGCAAACTCCATGTTCGCTACCGTGTAAATGGTGGTGTACTTTACACGATGAAGTATGTTAATGCCGCGGGTAAAACGTGTGAGTTGGGCGAAACATTCTTCGAGAGTTTTGCTCCGCAGAAAGACACAGTTGTCGGCTTGCCTTTCAACCAAAACAAAGGCGACTTGTTTTTTGAAGACTTATACAGCGAAGACAGTTTGTCGAAAGACTATGCACTGCAGAGTGTTTTGGATGTGAGTTTCGATAAGAAACATGTTTCCGAGTTGATGGAGACCATTGATGGGTTTAAACACAAAGATTTTGGTATACGTGAACGCGTTCATCTTATTGAAGAGCTCGGTTACATCAAGCATCGAAATGTTCTGCCATACCTAAAGAAAGTTTATGATCGAAGTGTAGATACCGCTCAATTACAAGTGGCCGTGCTTCAGGCATTGGTTAACCAAAGAAGCAAGTCGGGAACTAAGATGTTTGAAACCCTGCTTGGCTCTGAAACTCCACTTGTAAGTAAAAGCAACATATCTGACTTAATCGGCTCAATGTCTGACTCCTTAGAGGTTTATCGAGACCTTTTTCCATTCTTGCTCAAGTTTGCGAGCTACCCGGAATACAAAACAGGAGTTTACACCCTGATGGCTGAAATGTTGGATTCCGGTATCATGAGACCGAAACACTACAAGAACTACAAGAAAGACTTAGTGCGTGAAGCGAAAGATGGATTGAAGCGCGTTATGGCAGAGGCACACGACGACAATGAATATTCGTATTCGCGCTATTCGTACAGCAGCACGTCACATTCCGATTTGTTAGAGGCGTACAATACATTGCTGATTCCATTTAAGAACAACAAAGACGTTCAAGAATACTTTGAGCGTACACGACGACTCCCCAGTGAGCCGGATCTGCTTAATACCAGCTTACAAATGGTTGAAGCCGGTATGCGTGTGGAAGATTCCATTTGGGCACACTTTGGTAACGATGAAAAGTATCTGATAAAAATGTACTCTCGACTCAAGGACATGGTTAAGACGGATTTGATTCCCGACTCGTGTTTACGCCAAGAAAACGTTGCAAGAGCTCTACTCTACCGATACTCGAACATCGATGAGGAAGACAGTGTCCAGTTCCTTCGAAGAGTGAAAGCTCAAAACCGAAAACGCAAAGGATATATATACGTTTTCAAGAAAAAAGACTCGTACAACGATGCCGAGTGGAACTACGACTACGTAGGCGTATTGCCGGAGGACTCAACTGAAATTCCCAAATGGGTTACCATTCGTGATACGGGAAATGACTACCTAGACGAAGAAGATTTGGATGAAAAGATGGAGGATGCCGTTGAAAATGCCTTGTACGCACACCGAAAGCGTGTGAAGAAGAAAACGCGTCGCCGCAGTTACTACGGATACTAGGTTTTGCGAGAGTCTTAGTGGTCTTTACGACGCTAGAAAATAATCCATTACTTCGTGAGTTGATGGTTTCTTCTTGGAAAACCACCGTTCGATATTCTGTTGAATCCCTCTGATGTTGTTGGGCTCCAACTTTGCATGAATCGCTTGTATTACGTCTGAGTCGTTAACCACGGTTTGCAACCCACCAATGGCTTGAAGCTCTTGGGCTTCCGGATTTTTATGGATTTCGGGTCCACACAAAACCGGGATGTTCCACACGGCAGGTTCCAAAACGTTGTGCAAACCTCTGCCATATCCGCCACCAACAATCGCTAAATCTGCATACTGATAAGCTTCCCGTAGTAAACCTATGGTGTCCAGGATAAGTAATCTCGATGCTGTTCGTCCATCGGATTCAGAGAAGCGAACCGGTTTATACTCCGTATTCCGTGCTACAATTTCCGTAATGTTACTCTGTGATACATCGTGAGGAGCTACTACCACGCACGCATCGGAAAAAGCTTCTAAAACACTCGATATAAATGCTTCTTCTTCAGGCCAACTACTCCCAAAGATGATGGTTGTTTCTTCCTTCGTGAAGCGTTCCAATATCGTATTTGGCCGAGCGGTTAGTTTACCCGTAAATACCCGCTCAAAACGTAAGTCACCGGTAACCGTTACCCGTGTGATTCCATTTTCTTGAAGCTCCTGAGCAGACTCCTTATCTTGAACAAACCAATGATCAAACGATTTCATTGTCCTTTTCCATGCGCCAAACAATGGCTTGAAATAGAATGCGTTTTTATACTATTTTAAGTCGGAATTACAGTGGTTTTTTTAATCAAATGCAGACTCTTACGATCTCTCAAATTGGTTTCAGTCAGTCCAATGTGCAGTCTGAGAATACTGCCTTTTGATAACTGGAACTAATTATGAAACGCAGCCAAAAATTAGTCAGAAAATACACAAAAATCTGCCTTTTCTATAGGGAATCCACCCTGTGAGTGTGGGATTTGGGGCCCTCCTGCCGCCCGGCCGGCCGGCCGGAAAAATCTCAAAAATCGATGGATGTTCGTCTTTTTGTGACCTTT
>CAJXLR010000001.1 GCA_913056425.1 uncultured Bacteroidota bacterium | reverse complement strand
ATTTGTGTATGCTTATTGTCAAAGAAACCAAAAAAGATCAGGATAATAAATACGTAAAAGTCCGTAGATTCTATACGTAGTCTCAGACTACGGATAGAATCTAGAAACATTTTCAATAGATTCGAAGCGTGTTATCACCGCATCAAATAGAAGAGCTTAGAACGGTCATCGAAAAAAAGATGAAGCGAGTAAAATCTGACGTGGCTGAATACACTGAGCTTACCAAGCCTATTTCTCCGGAGAATGCGATTGGTCGGATTAGCCGAATGGATGCCATCAACAATAAAAGTGTAAACGAGGCTGCCCTGCGCAATGCGAAGGATAAACTTGGGAGGTTGGAGCGAAGTTTAAAAATGCTTGATTCAGAATCCTATGGGTTGTGTCGTCAATGCGGAGGTGAAATTGAATTTGAAAAACTCAAAGTGATGCCTGACAGTGTGCGGTGTGTAACGTGTATAAAGAGTGCCCGGTACTGATCAGAAACATATCAACTTACTTGCGGTATACCTACCGCAAAACACCGTGACCAGCGTTTGGGAATACATCAAACTCAATGAAGTACGCTTTCGAATTGCTAAACCACGTAAAACCAAATTAGGGGATTACCGGCCTGCCATGCGGGGACAACCACATCGGATAAGTGTTAACGCCGATTTAAATCCATATGCATTCTTGCTAACTACACTACACGAGTTTGCCCATTTAGACACCTGGGAGGTTTACCGACAAAAAGTTAAACCACACGGTATTGAATGGAAACGTGCGTTTCAGTCTCAACTGCAACCGTACTTCGATAGACAAGTGTTTCCGGAATCTTTGGAAACTGCTATTCGGCGTTATATCGCTAACCCTGCTGCGAGTAGTTGCTCCGATCACTCACTATCAGCTGCACTCAGCGAGTTCGATGAACATCAAACATTAACTTTACGCGAAGTTCCCGAAGGAACACGGTTTCGGATTCACAACAATATGGTGTTTGAAAAAGGCCCTTTACTTCGTAAACGGTACAAGTGTTTGTGCATCACCAACAAGAGGCAATACTATGTGTCGGCAGCGGCAACGATTACATTGGTCGACCCACAACTGCCTCTGCTTTGATATCTGCGTTTACCGTAGTTCATTTGCGGTATGAGAAAAATTGCATCGATGATTGTACTGGCTGCAGCGTTATCTGCATCAGCCCAAATACAAACTTTGCCGGAAGGGTTTGTTCGAGTTAACGACTGTGAGGCCACATCGGTAAAAAGTCAGGATATAACCGGAACGTGTTGGAGCTATTCCACCAGTTCGTTTATCGAGTCTGAAGTTTTACGTACCCGAGGGAAGGCTATAGATATCTCGGAAATGTTTACCGTGCGCAACATCTACATGGAAAAAGCTATTCGGTATGTTCGGTATCATGGAATTGCGAATTTTAGTCAAGGAGCATTAGCCCACGACCTACTGCACTCATACGAGAAATACGGAATGATGCCTCAATCTGCTTACACTGGGTTGAATGGGAAAGACAAGCACAATCACTCTGCGTTAGAGAAAGAACTTAAGTTGTATTTGGACTCACTTCTCAAGTCACGACCAATTGACCCTCATTGGAAAGATGGGTTTGCCGCAATTATGGATGAACACCTTGGAGCGGTTCCGGCAGTTTTTGAATATGAGGGAAAATCGTACAACGCTAAGAGTTTTGCAGATGAGGTTATTGGAATTGATGTAGATGATTATGTGGGTATTACATCATTTAACCATCAAGAATTTGGTGATGATTTCATTCTTGAGGTACCGGACAATTGGAGCGATGGCGAGTATGATAATGTTCCGCTTGACATCATGATGCAAGTAATTGATGGCGCATTAGAGAGCGGCTACACCGTTGAATGGGATGGAGATGTAAGTGAAAAAGGCTTTTTGCGACGGAAGGGATATGCCCTTTTGTGTGATGACACCTCGGCCTTGAAACAAGTTCCGGAGGTAATGCCTGAAGAACCAAAGGTGACACAGGAAAGTCGTCAAGCAAACTTTGACAACTTAACTTCAACGGATGACCATTTGATGCACATTGTAGGAACCGCAACGTACAAAGATGGTCGCAAGTTCTACATGGTAAAGAATTCTTGGTCGGAGCGAGCCGGAATTGAAGGGTACACGCTTATGAGTGAGGCGTATATGCGTATGAAAACGATATCCATTGTGGTTCATCACAAATCCGTTCCGAAGAAAGCGCGTAAGCATCTCGACGACTAGTGAAGGCTACACATTTTCAGTGTGTCGATAAGACATTCTCTCAATCGAGATCACATTCCTTAGCCTTGTAGTGTAAAAATCAGAAAGCTATGTTTAAGGAATTTAAGAAGTTTATCATGACCGGTAACGTTATCGATTTAGCGGTTGCCGTAATCCTTGCCGGGGCAGTTAGCCTTGTAGTAAAGGGATTTGTTAGCGACATCATGATGCCTATTATTGGTGAGTTCACTGGTGGTATCAACTTTGCGGATTTGAAAATCATTTTGAGTCCGGCTGTTGAAGCTGCAGAGGGAGTAGAAGCTAAGCCAGAAAACGCTATCATGTACGGGCGCTGGATTGATTCAATCATCAACTTGGTGATTGTTGGATTTGTGCTATTCATGATTGTTAAAGGATACAACAAAACGAAGAGGCCAAAAGAAGAAGCACCGGCAGCACCTGCAGGTCCTTCGGATAATGAGTTGCTTACTGAGATTCGCGACTTACTAAAGAAATAGATCGGAACTAAATTTACTATTATGTGAAAGCCCGGACCTTGTGTCCGGGTTTTTTTGTTTGTACTGAGCGAGATAAAACTAATATTGCGTTTCCTAAGATGAACAACAAAAAAGCTATCGGCGTAGTATTCCTGACAACGTTTCTCGACTTGTTGGGATTTGGACTGATTATTCCGATTCTGCCGTTGTTCACAAAAGAGCTTGGTGCCACCGATGCACAGATAGGGCTGATTGCCGCTGTTTATGCGTTAATGAACTTTGGTTTTTCACCTCTTTGGGGAAGACTGAGCGACCGATACGGAAGGCGTCCCATTATACTCGTAAGTGTCTTGATAACGGCTTTGGCCTATGTTGTATTTGCCCAAGCGCACAACCTTTGGATTCTTTTAGCCTCACGTATTCTTTCCGGTATTGGATCTGCAAATATTGGAGCAGCCCAAGCATATGTGGGTGATGTGACTGAACCGAAGGAGCGCGCGAAGACCATGGGTTTAATAGGTGCCGCTTTTGGACTGGGCTTTATAGCCGGACCTCCTATTGGCGGGTACATCAAGGAATTATACGGAATCGGTGTTTTGGGTTACACTACGGCTGGTTTGTCTATGGTCAATTTTGCCTTAGCCTACTTCTTTTTACCAGAATCTCTTAAAAAGGAATTGCGAACTAAAGTGGTGAAGGTTGAGAACATATTTAATTCACTTTGGGAGCAGTTAAAGAAGCCTCAGATCGGGAAAATATTTGTGATCAACATCTTGATGATTATTGCTTTTTCAATGATGCAAGTTTCTGCAGCGTTGATTTGGAAAGAAGAAAGTGGATTGGATGGAATTGGGATTGGCAAGCTTTTTATGTTTATCGGTCTGTGCAGCGCTATTGTTCAAGGTGTCTTGGTTGGACCGATATCAAAGCGTTTTGGTGAACGACAGATGCTTGCAATTGGGTTAACCATTCTAGTAGTTGGTTTGGCTGCTATGCCGTATGTACAAGCAGACCGGTTGGTGCCATATCAATACATTGACATTGCACTTATTGCTTTGGCCATTGGTTTCATTAATCCGGCTCTCATGTCGTTGGTCACCTTGTATGCAAGTCCAAAAGAATTGGGGTATGTGACAGGCCTCTTCCAGTCGTTCGGATCACTGGGAAGAGCAATTGGTCCATCCGTTGGTGGGGCCATGTATGGTTGGAGTCATCATTTACCTTACGAGGTTGGTCCTGTTTTGGTGATTGTTGCTCTCTTCCTATCTCGAACACTTACGAAGGCAAAACCACCGGACTTAAGTGACGAATTGGAGCCCGACGAACACCTGGTTGTGAATTAGAATCTACAAGGAGGTTTTATGATATCGTTTGGAGACAAATCCTTGTGTCGCATTTCATGGATGGCGAACTTGTTGATGGGGAGGGGTTATCGGTATTCCCTCGCCAAAACCAAACACTTTTCAAAGCATGCAAGTCAACATTCTCCCAGCGTAATGGTCGTCAGGCTGTAGTCAAATAACTTAATATTCCGTGATATCAAATCGTGGGTTTAATCAAGTTCGGTATATTGAAGCATGAAAAACCAACTAATTACTCTTCTATTATTCATTTTAGGATTTACAAGCGCAGGATTTGGTCAGACCGGATTCCAGGATGGACAGGTAACTTTCACAATTGATTTTGGGCCTACTCTTGGCCAAAGCCAGGCTAATCTTTGTGTTGGAAGTTACTACTCTTTGGATTCTGTTGACGATTTGTCTACGTATTTCACAGTGAATGAAGTGTGGTTTGATGTTTACGTATTTGGTGAGAACACTGGGGCGGTAAAACAATATCAGATTATAGAAATGGGAGATTCGGTGTCCTTTTCTGGCGCAATTAGCATTTGGAATAGTTCTCTGGGGAGACACACAAATCAAAACTACCACTTTGTAATGTGCGATTTTTCATTGAAAAGCGGTGACACGCTGTGGATGCCGGGTTTACTCGGCCATTACGTCGTTGATAGTACAAGAGTTCTGAAGTTCGAAGATGGTCTTCAAAGGAGAGCTCAGATTATACATTTCCCCAGAGATCAGTTTGAAAATGAAAGGAGAGATACAATAGTTGAAGGAGTTGGAACGCTTGCCAACTCATTGCCATTCTTCCGTAGGGTAGACCTACTTAATCCGGGTGGTATTGTTTCCGTGTGTCACGATAATCAAACCATCTTTCAAAATCAGGAGTTTACGCAGTACCTCAACTTGAACTACTGTGATTCTTCAAATATCCGAGCTTTAGTAAACAAGTATGCTAAAGTTTCCATTGGAGAGCATATTGCTCAACCAGTTAGAGTGTCTCCTAATCCAACGTCGAACCGACTAACACTAGATGGTTTAGCAGGTGGTTTTGAGGTTTTTGACAATTTTGGCAAAAAAGTATCAACCGGAGACTTCAACCAAGAAATAGATGTTTCAAATCTAGTAACCGGTCAGTACCTTTTTCGGATTGTTACCAAAGACGCACAGTATCACTTCAGGGTGATTAAAACTCAATAGTTCATTTCGCAAGTTCGTTTGGGTCCAACGGTTTGCGTTAGCCGTTAACATTTTCCCAAGTTCTTTAAGAACTCCGGATCCTCTTCCAACTTATTCCCAATCACAACCACATTTGCACCGGCATCCCAAGCTGCTTTTGCTTTTTCTGATGTGCGAACTCCACCACCAACAATTATGGGACCTGTGACATGGCTGCGAACTTGTTTTATCATGTCCACTGGGATTGGTTGGTTGGCACCACTACCTGCGTCTATATATGTAACACGAAGCCCAAGTTGTTCTCCGGCAAGGGCGGTAACTGCGGCCAGTCCGGTTTTGATTGAAGGAATTGGTTGTGTTCCGGATATGTATGAGACTGTGGTAGCAGATCCACCATCTACCAATATGTAACCCGTGGGTAAGATCTCTAAGCCACTTTGTTTTAATCGTAATGATGATTCTACGTGCTTCCCAATAAGAAGGTCTGCGTTTCGCCCCGATATCAGGGACAAAAGCAAAATCGCATCTGCTTTAGAAGAAATCTGGTCCGGACTACCTGGGAATAATACGGTGGGTAGTTTCGACAGTTTTTGAATTTCAGTGAGTGTGTCGTCGATGTTTCCTGAGGTGAGTACACTTCCGCCCACAAGGAGAAAGTCTATTCGTGCTTGATTTTCTGGTGTAAGGAGTTGCTCAAGATGGTCAGGTGTTGCCTTATCCGGATCTATCAAAACCGCAAGTATGCGTTTGTTTTGATTTAAAAGTGATTGGATTTGGCCTGTCATCGCAATGCAAAGAAAGCAAAATATCAGGCAATGAGGTTATTTTCAAAACGTTATACCAGTAGCCAAATTTGTACCGGAAAATATTTATCAAAAACAAGCTGTAAAAAAAATTTTTGTGCTGAAATTGACTCCATCAAATTGGCTTTCAGATGCTTATGTCAGAGGGGTGAAATATGCACAAAAAGTTAACTAATTGTTATCAACACGTGTAAGTCACAATTTCCGTACAAATAATTTTTTCTGTGGAAAAGTGATATCTCAAAGTCATGTAGGGTCACGCTAATTTTGAGCAAAAACCTCTAAACTTTTTCGAGGAGTATATGACGATATTTTACCCTTTAGATTAAACGAAAAAACAGCGTAGTATGAGCCAAAAGAAAACACAATCGAGCAAGAAAGGACTCTCGTTCGATCGTTATTTTACGAAGGACGGCATGGCCGCCGCCGACCTATTTGATTATGAGATCCGAAGCTCTGTGATACAAAACCCAGGTGGGGACACAGTATTCAGAATGGACAATGTTGAAGTGCCTAAAGCATGGTCTCAAGTAGCGACAGACATCCTGGCGCAGAAATATTTTAGAAAAGCAGGTGTGCCACAAGAAGATGGCTCACTTGGCTCTGAGAACTCTATAAAACAAGTTGCCCATAGATTGGCAGATTGTTGGAGAACTTGGGGGGAGGAGTACAACTATTTCGCAACGAAGAAAGATGCTCAAATCTTTTATGACGAATTAGTATACAGCATCACGGCTCAACATGCTGCACCAAACTCACCACAGTGGTTCAACACAGGACTACACAATACATACGGAATCACCGGAAAACCTCAAGGACATTACTACGCGGATCCTGAAACCGGTAAACTTAAAAAATCTACCTCTGCATACGAACGCCCTCAGCCACACGCTTGCTTCATTCTTTCTGTAAGCGACGACTTGGTGAACGAAGGCGGTATCATGGACCTATGGGTGCGTGAGGCACGTATCTTTAAATACGGTTCTGGGGTAGGAACGAACTTCTCTTCTATTCGAGGAGCAGGTGAAAAACTAAGTGGTGGAGGAACTTCATCCGGATTGATGTCTTTCTTGAAAATTGGCGACCGCGCAGCGGGAGCTATCAAGTCGGGAGGAACAACAAGACGTGCTGCCAAAATGGTGACGCTTGATTTGGATCACCCGGAAATCATGGAGTTCATCAACTGGAAAAAAGAGGAAGAAAAGAAAGTAGCCGCTCTTATCGATCACGGTTACTCTTCTCACTACGAAGGTGAGGCGTACCAAACCGTATCAGGCCAGAACTCAAACAACTCTGTACGTATCCCAAATAAATTCTTCGAAGCATTGAAGAATGAAGATAACTGGGATTTGATAGCGCGTAGCACAGGCGAAACAATGAAAAGCATTCCAGCTCAAAAGATTTGGGATGATATTTCATTCGCGGCTTGGGCATGTGCAGATCCGGGTGTACAGTTTGATACTACGATTAACGAGTGGCACACTTGCCCTCAAGGTGGAACTATCAACGGGTCGAATCCATGTTCTGAATACATGTTCTTGGACAACACGGCATGTAACTTAGCATCTCTGAACTTACGTCACTTCTTCAATGAAGATACACTGGAATTTGATGTTGCCGGAATCGAGTATACTTCACGTCTGTGGACTGCAGTACTAGAAATCTCTGTGTTGATGGCTCAGTTCCCATCTAAAGAAGTTGCAGAGTTGTCTTACGCATACAGAACGCTAGGTTTAGGCTATGCGAACCTAGGCTCTGTTCTGATGTTAAGCGGAATTCCTTACGACAGCGAAAAAGCAACAGCGATTTGTGGCGCTATTACAGCGATACTTACCGGAACTGCTTACGCAACATCAGCGGAAATGGCTGAGTTCTTAGGACCGTTCAGAGAGTACGAAAAGAATAAAGAAGACATGTTGCGCGTAATGCGCAATCACCGATATGCGGCATACAACGCTACAGAATACGAAGGTCTTAGTGTAAAACCGGTTGGAATTGATCCAAAGCACTGTCCTGATTACCTACTTACTGCAGCATGCGACCAGTGGGATAAGGCAGTTATGTTGGGTGAGAAATTCGGGTATCGAAATGCCCAAACAACGGTTATCGCTCCTACAGGAACAATTGGTCTTGTTATGGATTGTGATACCACCGGTATCGAGCCTGATTTTGCTCTTGTTAAATTCAAGAAGCTAAGTGGTGGTGGTTACTTCAAGATTGTAAACCAATCTGTACCGGGAGCACTTAAGAACCTTGGCTACAACGAGATTGAAATTAGCGATATCGTTAATTACGCTAAAGGTCATGCAACGCTTAAAGGGGCACCGGTAATCAACCACAAGTCACTTAAAGAGAAAGGCTTTACCGCTAAAGATCTTAAGGCTATTGAAGGTGGCTTAGCGAGTGCATTCGAAATCGGATTTGCATTTAACCACTGGACACTTGGTGAGGACACAATGGAGCGTTTAGGCTTCTCGAAAGAGCAATATGAGTCGGCTAATTTTAACCTACTTAAAGAGCTTGGTTTCGAAAGTCAAGATATAAAAGCAGCCAACGACTACGTATGTGGTACAATGACTGTTGAAGGAGCGCCACACTTGAAAGACGAACACTTACCTGTATTCGACTGTGCAAACCGCTGTGGTGAGATTGGTGAGCGTTTTATCCATGCACACGGTCACATCCGTATGATGGGTGCAGCACAGCCATTCATCTCGGGTGCAATTTCTAAGACCATTAACCTGCCAAATGAGGCAACTCAAGAAGATATCAAATCGTGCTACCAGTTAAGCTGGGAGCTTGGATTGAAAGCAAACGCACTTTACCGTGACGGTTGTAAACTATCTCAACCATTGAGCAACAAGTCGGACAGCAAGGAAGAAGAGACCGAAGAGAAAATCGAAGCTACTGATAAAGTAGAAGAGGTGTTGGGCGAGAAAGCAGAGCTTTCACTTGAGGAAATTACTCCGGACATGGTGTTGGATGCTGCTCGAAGAATTATAGACGAGAGCAACGACACGATTTTCCAGATGCAGTTATCGAACATCGTTGAGCGTAAAAAACTTCCAAGCAAACGAAGTGGATTTACCCAGAAAGCCAAAGTGGGCGGACAAACATTGTTCATCCGTACAGGTGAGTACAGCGATGGAAGATTAGGAGAAATCTTTGTTGATATGCATAAGGAAGGAGCAACGTTCCGTTCTTTGATGAACTGCTTCTCTATCGCAGTTTCTATAGGACTTCAGTACGGTGTGCCGTTACGTGAGTTTGTAGACAAATTCACATTCACCAAGTTTGAACCTGCGGGTTATGTTGAAGGACATGATAACATCAAGAACTCAACATCGATTATCGACTTCATCTTCAGATTACTTGGATTTGAGTACTTGAAACGTCACGATTTGGTTCAAGTACCTCCAACCCAAGAGAAGAAGGAAACTACACCAAAGAATACAGTAACACGCAACGCTAACGTGGCTGCGCCTAAAGTGCAGCCGGTAGCTACAACCAGTACAGCCGGAGCAGAAGGAACAGCGGCTGCGCAAGGAGCATCAACAGACAAATTGATGCAGTCTATGCAAAGTGACGCACCGGCTTGTAACGAGTGCGGACACTTAACTGTTCGCAGTGGAACGTGTTACAAATGCCTAAACTGTGGCAACTCACTAGGCTGCAGCTAGAAATAATCTTTTGAATTGTATGGTTGGGCGACTGGAATCGCCCCAACCTTTGTTAGTTTTTGTTATCTTCAAGAACCAGTAATTGCACATGAGAATTATTAAGTATTTGAAAGTGCTGGTTTCCATGTTTGTTTTTTGCGAGGCTTCCGCGCTTGATACCACTGAAGTCTCAGTTTCGCTTGGTTCTGGCCCGTATTTTTATGCGGATTTTGGGAATTGTGCTACGAGAGATGTTCCTCGAGCTGCATACGTCACCATTAATGTAGAAAATTTGTCATCTACTGATACGTTGTACAACATTGATGTGAAACTCGACAGCATGAGCAATACTTCTAACGGTTTTAAGCTCCTTAGTTACAGAGATGATTCTACCTATCGAATACCGCGAATACTTCCAAATTCGACAGTAGGTGCTTTTTTCTATATTCAATTTCCATGTTCTAATACATTTACAACCGAATTGGATTTTAGTTTGACCGATACGAGTGCGACAAGTGTCTCATTCGAAGCAACGATCAGTACTACAGATGTTGGTAGGGCTTCCGCCGGAGGGGATGTAATTTATCAGAGTATCGCTGGTATTGACGCTCAAGGGATTATTGTCGTTGATACAGTAACCTATAGTTTTGGTAATTATAACGGTGACGAGCTGTATTTTCAACCAGCAGGAGATACTTTGTTCCCGGTAAACACATTGATTTTATACGGTTCTAAGGTCCTATCATCTTCACTCAGTGCCTGTGGACCTGCCCCTGGAGACCTAAATACGTTTTATTACTTTGACACAGGTAATGGTTGTGGAGGCGGATCGAGCAATGAAGTAGTAGTCGCTTTTTATTATATAAGTACCATATTCAATGATTCCGCACTCTTCAAACCGTATGCAGGAATGAAAAGTGGAGGACCTATCAAGTACACAAGTAATTACGGGGATATTACAGGTGTAGGTGTAGATACATTTGGTACAACAACAGCATCAAATAAATTTTCCATTTCGAAGACTTCGAGTTGCGGAGTTTGTAACCCGGGTGATACCATCACTTACACTATCACCATTACGAATGCGGCCAGCGAGGCTTTGATGTTCGATGAAATCAGAGACAGTTTACCTGTGGGGTTGACGTTTGTTGAAATCGACACGACTAGTGAGATAACACGAGTCAATTCCTCTGTTTATCCAATCTCAGGAGATTCAGGAGTCATATACTTTACTGGATTGATTCCTCAAAATTTTCCATATCGTTCGTATGTCATACAGGCCGGTGACAGTATTTCGTTGGTTTATAAAGCACAACTGCCCAGTGACAGCTCCAATGACCTACTTCGAAATACCGCAATTGGTAGTGTGGGTGGTGTAAATTTTGATACAGCAACCTCTCTGTCGTGTGCAGGGTGTACGGCCTTGCCTGTTACAATGATATATTACCGCGGTAAACAAGTTGGGTCGACCATTGAGTTAGATTGGGAAACTGCTCACGAGATAAACAACGATGGATTTGAGATATATCGAACATCGGCTACTGAGGATATGGTTTGGAAACATTTTGAAGTAGGTATGGGAACTACGGCCGAGAGAACTCATTACGAGTGGATAGACCAGAACCCACCTGCTAGCGGAAATGTGTTATATACACTAGTACAGCGAGATTTCGATGGAAAAAGGACTTCGTATACGACTAGTTTAATCCTTCATCCATCAGTAACAACAAAATTCTGGCCTAACCCGGTTCATGACGTGCTGAGAATCTCTACAAACGCTTACTCAGAAATTGCAATGGTAAGAATACTTAATACACGGGGTCAAGAGGTTTATAGTTCCAACGTAGGTTGGGATGAGTCAATCTCAGTTGAAGTAGAGAGACTTCCTAGTGGTGTTTATATTGTAGAGGTTTATTCGGGTCTGAATCAACTTTCTACTGTGCGGATTGTTAAGCACTAAATCAATCATTCAATGAATGAAGTGCTCAACGCGCAAAAAGATTTACTACTCAGAAAAAGAAGCTGAGGATGGTTTGTTCCAAACCAAGGTAATTTTTCCGTCAAACAATGCGGGTGCAGTCTATCAATGTGGCGATTGCGGGCAATGGCATGTTACATCGAGAGGCCCCATGAGCAAAAGCCTAAAGGAAGCCATGGATAGCGGCAAACTTGCCGAAGCAATTAAACGCTATGAAATGGAACAACGGTATAAGTAATGAGTGGAGAGTAATGAGTATTTAGTTAGGAGTGATGAGTGTTTCACCTAAGCTCACTCATTAATAAGATAGTCAAGGTAAAAGTTAACAGTCTGTGTTAACGGTTTGTGTTAATGATTAACATTTATTTCAGCTCCGCCAAAACAGTTTCACCACCACGGGTTATTTGATCGATATCAACCGTTATTTTACTGTCAGTCGGAACGAAAACATCAATACGAGATCCGAATTTGATGAAGCCCATTTCCTCGCCTTGCTTTACTGTATCACCTGTATCCACATAATAGCAAATACGACGTGCAACAGCTCCTGCAATCTGACGAAAAAGAATCTCTTCGCCATCATCATTCTTGATTACCGTTGTAGTGCGTTCGTTGTCGGTAGACGACTTCGGATGCCAAGCAACAAGGTATTTGCCCGGGTGATACTTAAAATAGCTCACAACGCCTGAAATTGGGTTGCGATTCACGTGAACATTCAAAGGCGACATGAAGATGCTGATCTGCTTTCTAGTTCCTTTAAAATACTCAGGCTCTTCTACGTTTTCAATCACAACCACCTTCCCGTCTGCAGGGGCAATAACATGATTTGTATTAAGCACTGTATTTCGTGCTGGGTTACGGAAGAATTGAGTAAATAGCCCGAAGACTACTACTGCAGCAAAAACAATCAGGTATCGAAGCCATGCAGTATCTGAGAATCGAAAAACCAAGTAAACGATTACAGCAAGCACGACAAACGTCGTTATGAGAATGGTGTACCCTTCGCGGTGTATCATTAGAATGTGCCTCGAAGGCGTTTTGTGCTGGCTACTTTATCGATGGCAACGATATATGCCGCAATTCGCATATCAACCTTATATTTTCTCGATGCCTTGTAAACTGTTTCAAACGCTTGCTTCATGATACGATCTGCACGACGGTTTACACGTTCTTCTGTCCAGAAGTATCCCAAACGGTTTTGAACCCACTCGAAGTAAGATACCGATACACCACCTGCATTTGCAAGAATGTCCGGAATTACCATAATGCCTTTATCGTTGAGAACTTTATCCGCCCCATAAGAGGTTGGCCCGTTTGCTCCTTCCACAATTAATCTCGCTTTTATGCGATCTGCATTTTCCGCCGTGATTTGATCTTCAAGTGCTGCCGGCACTAATACATCAACGTCTAACTCCAGGAGCTCATCGTTTGTAATCATGTCACCATCGGTGAAACCCTCCAACGTCCCGCCGGTCTTTTCTACATATTTGATGGCATTGACAATGTCAATACCCTCTTTATTGTAATAGGCGCCCGAAACGTCAGATATAGCAACTATGGTTACACCTTGTTCTTCTAGCAATTTGGCACTGATCGAACCAACGTTACCAAAACCTTGAACTGCTGCGGTAGCCTTGCCCGGGTTCATTTTCAACTTACCCATGGCTGATCTGGCAGAAACCATAACACCACGGCCGGTTGCTTCTAATCGCCCTTGAGAACCACCCAAGACTATGGGCTTTCCTGTAACCACAGCTGGGCTACTTACTCCCTTCAACTTCGAGTATTCATCCATAATCCAAGCCATGATTTGTGGGTTCGTTCCTACGTCAGGAGCCGGGATGTCTCGCTCCGGACCAAACACAGTACTCATCGCATTGGTATATGCACGTGTAAGACGCTCGAGCTCTCCTCTACTTAACTCACGTGGATCGCATTTAATGCCACCTTTGGCACCACCGTAAGGAATTCCAACAACGGCACATTTCCAAGTCATCCAAGCTGCAAGAGCCTTCACCTCATCGAGGGTAACACCCATGGAGTAACGGATTCCACCTTTTGATGGTCCAAGGTTCGCTGAGTGTATCACACGGTGACCTTCAAACACACGAACACTGCCGTCATCCATGCTAATTGGCAGGTTAACCGTAACAGTTTTTTCAGGTGATTTTAGGGCGTCGTACGTAGCATCGTCTAAACCGAGGATGCTGGTTGCTTCCGAGAAGCGCTCCATCATTGAATCCAAAGGATTCAGATGGTCTTTAATGGGTGCAGGTTCTTTGTAACGCGAAGTCATTCGAGTTAATAATTATTTAAAGCAAAGCTATTCAATAAAATTGGCAGCAAACCAAGGGATGAGGAGTTTTTTTACCACAAAATTGGGTGTTCGAACACTACGTATACAAAGTAGAAGTAGCTGGCCGGACCTGCAAACAAAATAGAGTCCATGCGATCTAGGAATCCACCATGACCTCCTAACGCATTTCCAGAATCTTTAATGCCTATACTTCTCTTTAGTCTTGACTCAAATAAATCACCCGCAGTTCCAACAATAGCGCAGATTGCACCGAGAATCATTAGGTGTTCCATGCCAATACCTTTGAACCAATTGCTGAGTAATAGCGAGGCCCCCATGGTAAAAACTATACCTCCTAGAAGCCCTTCCACAGTTTTCTTGGGTGATATCTGTGAAGCGAGTTTTGTTTTTCCAAAACGCTTACCGGTCAAGTAGGCAAATGTGTCGTATACCCATACCAAGATGAACACGCTAAGGAGCAATCTGCCATTATATGGGAGTAAAGAGAATTTATCACCCGGAAGAACCACATTGCCCAATCGTAGAAATAACCCAAACGAAGCTGAAATATAAATCCAACCAAAACCGGAAGCAGTGATATCAGAAATCCAGGAATCCGACTTGTTGTACAAGGTGGATATGAGATAGACAAGTATAATCGGTATGATGAGGTAATTGAGACGGCCCAGCGAAATCACATCATCTTGATTACCATAAACAAGAATCATTACTGCACATCCAACTATCAACCCAAAAACTCCCTTTTTGATAGAATAATTGGAAACGGTGAGTCGGTAAAACTCGTTCAAGCACAGCAGTTGTGCTATGCCTAAGTACAATATCCCACTCCCGATATCAAATAACAGACACGCAATAGTGAGCACCACATACGCACTTCCAACAAGAATTCTTGATTTGAGGTTAGACATCGTAACTAAAATCGATTTCGTTTGATCGACGCCAAAATAGTATAAATACTCCAATGAATGCAGCAGAAGCTGCAGCGATTACAAAAGGACTGAACTTAAAATCCTCTGAGGCAATTGCCCAATTGTAACCCATTTTGGTAGACCAATCCAAGATTACAACAATAGAATTGTTTAGAGCATGTACTAGGATGGTGACCCAAAGAGAACCGGTTCTAACATATAAATAACCGAGTAGAACGGCCAAGAAAACCATTGGTACGATTTTAAGTGGCTGTAGATGGAACAGTGCGAAAGCGATGGAGGATATCCACACAGCCGTATGATTGTTTTGCGATGAATTTGCAATCACACGAAGCAAGATTCCGCGGAAAAACAACTCTTCCCCAATGGCAGCCGCAAGTCCAACAATTAATATGTTAGCAATCAAACCTAAACCTGTGTTTGCATGAAGCATTAGACCATAGAGGTGGTTGCTCTTATCGTCCAACTCTTGCATACTCTCTCTAAAACGCTCACTTACCGGAAGAGCGTCATTAAGTCGGAGTAACACATCCGTAATCGGCATGGCGAGAAATATGATTGCCATAGCTGCGAGGAGAGCAAATTTTGAAGGGCGGTTGGATAAGCCGGTAAACTGGCCAAGCTTCTTTCGGTAAAACCTTGTACATGCCCAAGCTGCCAGTACGAAGGATAGTCCGTTGGACAACAGATAAACTTTTAAACCGTACAATTGACTAACTGTAAGATCTTCCGCTTTCACCTTTTCAATGGTCGCTAAGTCTAGTCCAAAAACAGACTGTACCACATTTGAGGCGATACTCTGGAGTACCATTATCGAGACCAAGAAAAGTCCCAATGCAATGAAAAAATGGGATATGCCTAACAATCGGCTTTGCAGCGTGTTCTTCATATTGAAGTATCTTTGCAAAGGTGGTAAAAATCGCGGATATAGAGCTTGGTGAGTTCCCATTGTTGCTTGCTCCAATGGAGGATGTTTCAGACCCCCCGTTTCGTTACTTATGTAAGAAGTATGGGGCAGACGTCATGTACACCGAGTTCATCTCTTCTGAAGGCTTGATTCGCGATGCCGTTAAAAGCACTCAAAAACTCGACATATTCGAATATGAGAGGCCTATTGGGATTCAGATTTTTGGTAGCGAAATTGAGTCTATGCGCGAAGCAACGGAAATTACTGAGCAAGCTAATCCGGACATAATCGATATCAATTACGGTTGTCCCGTTAAGAAGGTAGCCTGTAAAGGTGCCGGTGCCGGAATTCTGCAGGATATTCCAAAGATGGTTGAAATGACGGCTGAAATTGTAAAGAGTACGAGTTTGCCGGTTACTGTTAAGACTCGGCTCGGCTGGGACGATAAAACGAAGTACATTGTTGAGGTTGCTGAAAGACTTCAAGACGTTGGTATTAAAGCCATTTCAATACACGGGCGTACCCGCAAACAGATGTATAAAGGGGAAGCTGACTGGACCTTAATAGGTGAGGTAAAGAACAATCCAAGAATCAATATTCCGGTATTTGGTAATGGTGATGTAGACTCTCCTGAGAAAGCGGTAGAGATGCGTAACCGATATGGTGTGGATGGGGTAATGATTGGTCGAGCATCAATTGGATATCCATGGGTTTTTAATGAAATCAAGCACTACATGAACACCGGCGAGAAACTAGCTCCACCGAGTTTTGAAGAGCGTTTGGAAGCATGCATGATCCATTTTGATAAGTCTATTGAGTGGAAAGGCGAGCGTCTTGGTATTGTTGAGATGCGACGACATTATGCGAATTACTTTAAAGGGATTCCGCACTTCAAACCCTATCGAACTCGATTAGTCACAGCAGATGAAGAACACCTTGTTCGAGAAATCTTTGAAGAACTTAAGACGGTTGAGTTAGAACCTGCTATTGATTAGGACAGCTGTTCAATTTCCAATGTCGAATGTGCAATGCTCAATTTTCAGTCCCTGACGTCATTCTGAACCTCCGTCGCGATAGCAAGGATGGTGAAGAATCTTCCAAAAGGATACCGATGTATTCCGAAGATTCTTCGGTCGTTCCTACCCTCTGCCAACAGGCAGACAAGTCACTTCCTAAGAATGACGTATGCGGAAAATGATGTGCCTGGGTCAATTTCCAATGTCGAATACTCAACGCTCAATGTCCAATTTAATCACTTGAGCATTGGCCTGCCTGTCGACAGACAGGATGTTGGACATTCATAATTCATTATTGGCCACAAACTCCTTCCAGTTTGTCAATGTGTCTCCTTTAAGAACTCGAGGAAACTTGTGTTGCGATCCTTCTTTGCCATTCACCCGCATCCAGTCCAAGAATACATGGTGTGGTACGAAGTTTACCTCGATAAAACGAAGAGCATGATCCCGCTCAACTGCGTAATCATCGTTCAATTCTTTGAGGTGATTGTCGAGCTTGCCCGATTCCAGCTCACCTTGTAATTCTTTATTGTGTGTTGATATGTACCAGACGTGCCCAAAGTAGCCGTCTCGATTTTCGGCGTACACTGTAAACTCCTCAAACTGTTCGTTCAGGTCTTGTGCCAATCTTCGAACTGCTTCGGTCATGTTGTCCACGCTCAAGTGCTCACCCACCACACTTAAGAAGTGTTTTGTCCTACCCGTAATGATGATTTCCTTTCGCTTTACATTCACAAACCGAACGGTGTCTCCAATTAAATATCGCCATGCACCGGAGCAGGTAGATATGAGGAGAGCATAGTCAACACCTTCCTCAACCTCCCATATCGGAATGGCTTTAGCATCCGGTTTTACTTGGTAGTTCTCGTCGAAGTTCTCCTCATTAAAAGGTATAAACTCATGAAAAATCCCATTCCGCAGCAACATGCGCATCCCACCGTTATTGTTCTGTCTATTCTGAAACGCCATAAAACCCTCAGATGCTAAATACGTTTCGAAATATTTTATGGGCCTACCCAACAGTGAGTCAAGGCCTTCTTTATACGGTTTTATTGATACCCCGCCATGAATGTATACCTCCAAGTTAGGCCATAGATCGTGGATGTTATTTAGGTTATAACGTTCAATGATGTTTTGAAACAGTAGCTGTATCCATGCGGGAACCCCGGCCACCATACTCACATCCCACTTGTCGGCTTCTGCTGTGATACGTTCAATTTTCTCTTCCCAGTTGTTGCTTGCACGGATGCCGGGATCGGGTTTGGAAACACGTTCGAAAATGGGTGGAATCTTGCTGGTTGTAATCCCACTCAAGTCACCTGCATAATATACGCCATTATAGTTGAGTGAGGTACTACCTCCAATCATTAGCCAGTGCTTGGTCATATGATCTTTGGGCATGTCTGTCCGTGCAATGGCTAACACCTGACGCATGCTCGCTCGTCTTATCGCGCGAACCATTTCCGGTGAGACCGGAATGTACTTACTCGCACCATCACTGGTTCCCGAGCTTAGCGCAAAATGCTTGATTTTCCCAGGCCATGTAATGTCTTCTGCACCGGTGCGGGCTTTTTCCCACCAGGGCGCCATTTTCAAATAATCACCAGCCGGTATAGCGTCTCTGAACGCTTGATAAACATTGTTGGATTGAAGGATTTGATCGAAATTATAGTACTTGCCAAACTCCGTGTGCTTCGCCTTGTTAATTAAGCGTTTCAAGGTACGCATCTGGTATTCCTTAGCTCTGCTTACAGGCATGTTGAGATTGAGACCCACGTTCTTTGAACGCTCAATCAGTTTCTTGTATCTCTTGTCCTTATCCGACACGGATGCAAGATACGTAAATCAATGAGTTAATGATTCAATGAAGCTATGATTCAATGTGCTCAAATTACCGTTGGTGACCGCTCAATGAGGACGATTTTTACTGTCACAGTATTGTAATGTAACGAAAAAGCCGAATCTTCATTGCTATGGTAAAAAGTTTTCAAGGAGTAATAAGTGTAGCAGAAAAAGAGAAAGGTGTAAATCAAACGGTTGCCGACCACATGACGAAAAACGTCATCACCTTAAACCCAGATATGTCCATTTATGGAGCAATGCAGATTCTGTTAAATAACCGAATCTCCGGTGCTCCTGTGGTAGACGACAACAATGAGTTGGTTGGTGTCTTGTCTGAGGGTGACTGCTTGAAGGAAATTGTATGAGGTCGTTATCACAACGGACTGAACATTACAGGAACCGTAGGAGATTACATGACCACAGAGGTGACAACTATCTCATCTAACGTAACCATCCTCGATGCGGCTCATTTCTTCCTTGCCCAGCGTTACCGCAGATTCCCGGTGGTTGAAGACGGTAAACTCATTGGGCTCTTAACCCAAACTGACTTGATGAAAGCGGTTAATGGGTTGTAGAGTGGAAGTTTGAAAGTGGAAAGTGTTGTTTGGCGCATTCAATATTTAATGCGCATGCGAACACGTAATTACTTTAGCGTTCTTTAAGCCTTTCCGTAATTCCGCTAATAGCCAATGGCTAACAGCAAATAGCCTTATCTCATTGGCTCAATAACTCATTATACCATTGTTTTATTGAATCTTCCTTTGCTGAAGATTCGGACACCGGTGTCTTTTCCGCGTCGCAATTCCTTCTGCTCCTCTTCGGGAAGTGATGCTATGGTTTGACATTCTTCGGAGCAACACCCGCTGTATTTCTCCTCACATTTCGGGCATTGGATAAACAACAGATTACACGCCTTATTCTTACAGTTTACGTGATCGTCGAATGGTTCACCACATTGGTGACATTTTGCAATTATATCATCGGTAATTCGCTCGTGTAAACGCTCATCAAACACAAAGTTCTTCCCGATGAATTTATTTGGTAAACCTTTTTCTTTGGCGTCTCTACTGTATTTGATAATTCCACCTTCTAAGTGATATACGTCTTCAAAACCGTGATACTTCAGGTAGGCACTTGCTTTTTCGCAACGAATCCCACCGGTACAGTACATCACTACAGGCTTGTCTTTTTTATCTTGTAACCTATCAATCACCATAGGTAACTGCTCTCTAAATGTGTCGACATCCGGACACCAAGCTCCTTCGAAATGTCCAACCTCACTTTCGTAGTGATTTCGCATGTCGATGATAATAGTCTCAGGATTTTCGGTAAGTACGTTGAATTGCTCAACTGTTAGATAATCCGCAGGTGAGGTAATGTCGAATATGTCCTCTTTCAATCCATCGGCAACAATCTTTTCTTTAACCTTAATGGCCAGCTTAAAAAACGACTTGCCATCATCTTCAACCGCATAATTGAGTCGAACGTTTTCGAGGAATGTAATGTCGCTTAATTCCTTTCTGAAGGCGTCTAGATTTTTTGAAGGCACACTAATTTGTGCGTTTATACCTTCGGTGGCTACATAGATTCTTCCTAAGACACCTACTGCGTCAAAGTGAATATAAATGTGATCTCTAAATACTTGGGGATTACCAATTTTGGCGTACTTGTAGAACGAGATGGTTGTACGTGGTTCCGTACTTTCCAGAATTCTCTTCTTCAGCTCTTCCCCATTAACTGTATTATGCAATTTCATGTTACACAACTATTTAATGGAAATGCAAAGGTAGTTTAAAGGCTTAGTCTTGCCAGATGATATTTGATAGTGTAACTTGTAGACCTACAAATCAGTACTATACATATGGGAGTATCTAATCTTTTGAAGAAACTGTTTGGCAAGGCCAAAGAGACCGTTGAAGAAATTGATCATAAAGCTGAGGTAATTGCCGACAAGGCTGTGGCTAAAGGAAAGGAACTGGGTGCCAAGGCATCTGAGAAGTTCCACGAACTGGAAGAAGATGCAAAGGCAGTTGGGGCAAAGATTAAAGCGGAGGCATCGGAAGCGAGTGAGAAAATAAAGGCCAAAACCAAGGAAGCGATGGAAGAACTCAAGGAGGAAACAGCAGAACTACGTGAGGAGGCTGCTGAGATGGGTTCCAAAATCAAAGCAAAGGCCAAAGAAGCTATGGATGAGATTAAGGAAGAGTCGGCCGAATTGATGGAAGACGCCAAAGAGTTGGGGGCGAAGATTAAATCCAAAGCTTCTGAAGTTGCACACGACGTGAAAGAGAAGGTAGATAAGTTTATGGACGATGAAGAAGAGGAAGGTGGTGCGGAAGAAAATGAAGCCGGTGAAGACCACAGCAAAGACGAGACTGAGACGGGAGATACGCCCACTCCAACAGATAAGAAGTCTTAGTTTTCAGTAAGCTCACCAATAATCTTGTTCGCGATTTTTCTGCGGCCAAAATCGTAGTAATGTTCTTGCGGGATTTTATCGCGGTCGATATACGCTTCTGCGGGCAAATCGTGGATGCAGTTGATTAGTTTGGCGTTGTTGCTATACCGATTTACCAACCAGTTTACATTTTGATTTATTAGCCAGACCAAATTATCGCCAACATACGCTCTGGCGTCTTCGGTGTTCTCAGGTAAGATTAGAAAGTAGAGATCTAATTGCTTTTCGTTGCATACCTCAACGATGTCATCAAATGAGTTGACCATTGGATTTGAACTGTCAAGCTGCCACCCGTATGCTTTTATGTACTGATCTGCGAGTATTCGCTTGTGCATATCAACTGTGCCGTTGGAGTCGATAAACTTGTCTACTTCACACCAG
The DNA here is from genome assembly GCA_913056425.1 of uncultured Bacteroidota bacterium. Classification (GTDB taxonomy): domain Bacteria; phylum Bacteroidota; class Bacteroidia; order NS11-12g; family UBA9320; genus UBA987. The sequence continues at coordinate 6,454 of CAJXLR010000001.1, read as the reverse complement.
CGGCGAATCGTGTTTGGCTCGAATTTATGAGTTTCATTACCCTTCAGCGTATCGTACGTCCAAGCATGCCATTTTTCTCGATCGCGTTCATGTCCGCCTTTTGAATCGTAGTATTTTAACGCAGCAAACAGTCTGTTTGCCAGGGGAGGAGCAGGTTGATAGAATCGTGCGGCTTGTTGGAGGGACGCTTCGTCCGGATTGTAAATTACATCCTGACTAAATGTACGAAGGTTCATGGTTACAATCACCTTTTTTACGGATGATGTTGGATCTATTTGTTTGATGAGCGGTAGATACATACCTGCGTGATACGCACCATGATTTATCGTACCAACTCGCTCGGGTATTGCATCATCTACGATTTCACTGATTGCAGCAGTTGATTGGTCCGTTTCTGCCGTGGTGAAGTTGGAAGACTCGCCGAAGTATATGATGTCTGAGGTGTCTTGAACTTGTTTCAAGTTATATAACATCGGGCCGTGTTTATCCAAATCGTCCATCCATAAGAAGTTTTTGTACACAGCATTGAATACAATCACCAACACAATCAGAGATACCAACCGCACACCTGCTTTAAATACGATATGTTGTTGAACAGGCATCAGAATTGGAAATAAATAAATGGATGATTGGTTAAACCGGACCATACAGCGATACACCAAAGTATTGCGGCATACAAAATCCATCGAATTGGTGTTTTGAAGCGACCTAAGAACGCATCTACACGAACGTTATACTGAGCGATCTCCATCAATATAAAAACCACAAAAACAATCGCCACGTGATATGGAATTTGTAAGGTGGATGTTCCCTTACTCCGGATTAAAGAACTTAGTACAGATCCGGCGTGATGCACAGAATCCGCTCTGAAATAAACCCATGCGAGTTGAACCAAGATAAAAATTAGAATTGCGCCCAATACTTTTCGAGCTGTTTGAGGCACCTTCACGCTAAGGGGTTTTAGCATGCGCTCAATGAGGTATAAACTACCGTGTATGGCACCCCAAATAAGGAAGGTATAGTTTGCCCCATGCCAGAAACCACTCACGACAAAAACAATCATAATGGCGATTGCCCAGCGCCAAGCGGCTTGCTTACTCCCTCCGAGCGGGATGTATAAATAATCACGGAACCAGGTAGATAGTGAGATATGCCAGCGCTTCCAGAATTCTCCAATACTCGGACTGAAATAGGGCGTTTTGAAGTTGTCCATGAGCTTTATACCCAGCATAAGCGCAGCTCCTTGTGCAATGAGCGAGTAGCCTGCGAAGTCTGCATAAATCTGAAACCCAAATCCCATAGTACCAAATAGCACGGTAAACGATGAATACCAATCCGGGTGGTCATACACTTGATCAACCAATGGCGCAAGATTGTCTGCAATGCACATCTTTAAAAAGAAGCCATAAAGCATCAATCGAAAAGCGGTCTGAAAATTGTTGTAATCGAACAGCTGTTTGGTATTCAGCTGTGGCATCAACCTACCAAAACGTTCAATTGGTCCGGCAACCAGTTGTGGAAAGAAGCTCACAAACAACGCAAACTTGCCCAAGTGTTTTTCAGGCTGAACCCTTCGGTGATATACATCAAGCGTATAGCTTAGCGTTTGAAAAGTATAGAAAGATATCCCAACGGGAATCGAAAAGTATATGGCTTGTTTTAAGAAGCCTTTCCAAGGGTAATCTACCGTATATATGTTTACGATCATCGGATCTACATCCGGAAGGAAGAGTTGCAGGTACTTGAACACAAAAAGGACTCCGAGATTCACAATTAAACTCAGTCCAACTAATGCACGACGGGCCCACAGTCCTCGCCATGAATCAAGTATCCGAGCAATGGAATAATCAACCACCGTTGACAAGAGGATCAAGCTCAAAAATTCTACTTTCCAACTTCCATAGAAGAAATAACTCGCGCCTAGCAACAAAATCCACCGATACCGATGAGGTAGCAGATAGTACAGAATTACTACTGCCGGTAGAAAAAGGAGGAAGGCAACGGAGTTAAAAAGCAAACCGAATTTCGTTATTTGCAAAAATATCTAAATCCTTCATGCGTCTGCGTCTGGTTGTATTTCTTGCTTTCTTGTTCTGTGGATCGCTAACACCGGTTCATGCTCAAATGCTTGATAGTATTCGCTCCGCGGTTCAGGTAAAGCCCAAATTTGTTTTTGGTCTTAGTAGTCGATTTTCTTCCGTAGACGGATCGCCATCAAGAACGTCCAAACTCTTTGTCGGTTATGACTACTACAGGGTGTTCCGTTTGGAACTTGGGATTAACTATATGCCAAATCCTGGAGTAACGCGGACATTCCCTTTTCCGGGGGACACCTTGTTGGAGACAAATCAACTCACCTATTTGGGCTTACAAGCGGAATACACTTTTTACCGAAAAGGACATTGGAAGTTTGGATTCCCGGTACAGGTAGGCATTGGGTCTAACAAAGCAACGGAACGTTACAATAATCACCTTCGGTTTTCCCGAATGTTTATGGTAATACCGGTCGAACCCGGGTTAAACGCGTTGTATTATTTCTACGATTGGATTGGCCTTAAAGCAGGTATGGGTGTACGTATGAGTTTTGGAAAGGCGTTTTCCGTTCTGAGTGGACCATATTACAATATGGGAATTGCATTCTTCCCGGGTACGCTGTATCAGCGAATAAAGGACAAACGGAGTTAGGGAGCGGTATTGCTAAACATCCGGTCTATGAGCAAACCAATATACCTTGGAGTAGGATTCTTGTAAACGATTCGTTTTTGACGATCGAGGATATACGCCTCAGGAGTACGCACCTGATTATATAGCTGCTTGTAGTCGGATCGACCGCTTGGGTCATAAACATTAATCCAGTTTAGCTCGTGCTTGTCTATGAAGGCTTTCCAACCTTCTACCTCATCGCCAACATAAACGGCATAAACTTCAACACCTTTTTGTTTCATAGAGTCGTACATCACTTTGAGGTTCGGAACATCAACCATGCAATGCCCGCAAGTGTGCGACCAGAAAATGACCACTGTGATTTCCGCTTCAACATCGTGAAGTCTGTACCTCTTGACTTTTGACGTATCAGACAACAGCATGTCTGGTGCAACCATATCACATTGGATGAATGCATTGTTCACCACGTATTCTTTCATTTTATCGATGGTGGCCTTGTCTGCCCAAGGACACTTCCCCTTTATGTAGTACGTTTTGGCCATGTGGTACACCACCTTGTCCATACACATTCTAGGCGCCTTCTCACTGTAGTTGGTAATCCACCATATCGAGAATTTGTGCGTCTCAGTTGCCCCAGACATTTCGAGTTTCTTGATGAATTTATCTACGTATACGATCATACTATCGGGTTTTTGCGGAACTACGGTTTTGAGGTAGTACGATAGTTTATTCTCTAAAACCGGTGTGTTAAGCAAATTGTCATTAGCCAAATCCACATTGTCCCAATAGTGATTTTTGTAGTATTGATATCGTCCGTTCTTGTCTAACCCGTCAGGAATCTCAACATCCAGCATTGCTTTAAATAGGCTGGCAACAAACGTATTTGGATATTCCTGTATGATTTGTTTTCTGAGTTGATCGATTTGAGCATCCAATGAATTCACCAAGTTTCGGTACTTCTGCTGGCACTCTTCTGTTTCACATTTTTGATACGCAGCCACTGCTTCTTCTTTCTGATAGGTTGGCTGGGTCTGCATTGCATCAAACTTTAAGTAGGCCTCATTTTCCACCGACCCTGCAGATTTCTTTGTTAACGGGTTTAGTGTGGTGTCCGTGAAAATCGCGAAGCTTTGATCGTCTTTTGGGATGATAAACTCGGTAAATCGTTTATTGGGTAGTACGATGAAATAAACCCCATGTTGGTATTTATTTGGACCTGTAAACCGCAGATTCCCATTGCCATCTACACGGGTGGAATCAACTACATTGTTGCGGTCGGCATAATAATGTGCAAGCTTGCATGTAGAACCCGGTGCAAGCCCTTTAATGTTAATCGTGATGTCGTGCTGAGCACTTACTAATTGTGAGGTTAGCAAGAGAATCAGCGATAGAAGTCCGCTTCGCTTAATACTCATATGCGGATTATGGATTTTTTTGTTTTTCGTACTGCTCCAACATGATTTTTACAATCTGCCCTACGTTTTCCGCAGGAGGGTTTTTGTACATGATTTTCTTGTCGTGATCCAACAAGTATAGTTGTGGAGTAGAGATGATATTGTAGTCTTTTCTGTAGGTAGCCTTGTTGTATGCATCCATTACATTCAACCAAGTAAGACCGTTCTTTCGTATATATTTTTTCCAGCCTTCCCAATCCGCTTGAGTGTATATGGCATATACTTCTACACCTTTGTCGTGCATTGTGTCATACATCTCTTTTAGCTTGGGAATTTCCTTTTTACAGTGTCCACACTGGTGATCCCAGAAAACAACCACAGTAACCGGAGAGTTAAGTTTATGCAGCTCGTAGTTTCGTATGAAAGTCGTATCTACGAGAGTCATGTTTGGAGCCACAAGTCCGCACAATGACTTACCAATCTTCTCGGTGTGTTCGCACATTTTAGCCACTAAAGAAGAGTCTGCCCACCAACATTTACCAGCACAGTAATAATTCTTTGCCATGTGGTGAAGGACTTTGTCCATACACATAACTTTAGATTCCTCATGGTGATTTGTACACCACCACACTACGTAGTGGTATAATTCCTTAGCGCCACCGTTTTCGATGTGGCTGGTTAGTTTATCAATGGCAGGAATGATGGTATCCGGTACTTGCAGAATTACCTTGTCGAAATAGTATTCGAGTTTGCTTTTAAACACCGGTGTGCGCAGCATTCCGTCATCGGTGAGATCAAAATTGTCCCAGTAATGATCTCGGAAGTATTCGTAGCGTAGCCCAGTAGTATCGGTTTTTAGTTCTTCCGGTATTTCAATATCCAGAACCGCTTTAAAAAGTTTAGATGTGAATGTTGTTGGATGGTTTTCAATAATCTCTCGGCGTCTATTGTCTACCTGATCGTCTAGAACCTTAATCTGAGAGCGAATCTTGTTTTTGCAATCTTCTGTTTCGCATTCACGAAACTCTTTAATCTTTTCTCGTTTTTCTTTGCCGGGTCCAACGGCAAATTTCTCAAAGTCGAAGAATAGTTGGTTATCGAGTGAGCCCTCAACTGACTTTTTTGCAGGCGATAGCGACGTGTCAAATTCAATGGTGAATTCTTGGTCATCATTTGGAACGATAAACTCGATGTACGTCTTTTTAGGTAGAACAACAATGTAAACGCCATTCAACAGGTTTTCATCGCCTTTAAATTCTGCGATACCACCGCCATCAACCTTGGCTGTGTCTACGATTCTGTTTTGATCAGCGTAATAGTAGGCGAGGATAAGGTCGTCGCCGGGTTGTAGGCCATTTACTTTGAAGTTGAGATGGTATTGAGCACTCGCGAGTCCAACACTAAATAAAACGAACAGCAGGGTTTTCAAATATCTCATAAACGATGGGTGTTCCACTTTGTACAAAAATAAGGTCTTGAATGTTTTATGTTTGTTACAAAGACTATGCCGATAGATGAAAGGTTGCATCAACATGACGAGAACAACTCCTTCTTTGAATTGGTGTATGATGTTGTGCGTCTGATACCAACCGGCAGGGTGACATCATACGGCGCGGTTGCACGTTATTTGGGTGCTGTACGATCAGCTCGTATGGTCGGTTGGGCAATGAATGCGTCGGGAAAGTATTTAGATATCCCCGCACATCGTGTGGTAAACAAACAAGGCTTGCTTACCGGTAAAGCGCACTTTAAAGGTGTGCCCATGGAGGAACTTTTGGTTAGAGAGGGGATTGAAATAATAGACAATCAGATTCAGAATTTTGAACAGATTTTTTGGGATCCGCAAAAAGAATTATCGATTGAATGAAATAAAACTGCGATTTTGTCTGTCTTACTAATTACCTAAACTGTAAGAGTATGAAACAAATCAAGTTTATCCTAATTATCTTAACTGTTGCATCCCTTTCTTCATGTAAAGACAAAGACGTTGAAGAGAACGTTGATCCAACTCCCACAACCGACCAAGAAATCATCGACAAGTATCTGACCATTGACTTGGAGAACTTGGATAATTACACCACAGTTTCCTACCCGGTACATTATGACGCAGATGTTTTAGCCACTGATAATCAGCCGGCAACCAATGAGGTTACGGATATGGGGGCAACCTTAGGTCGAGTATTGTTCTACGATAAAGGCTTGAGCATAAATAACACCGTATCATGTGCTTCCTGCCACATTCAAGACGAAGGATTTGTTGATCCGGCTAAACTGAGTGAAGGCTTTGAAGGAGGCCTAACCGGCGCACACTCGATGCGTTTGGCGAATGTTCGTTTTTACCAGGGTGAGTCTATGTTCTGGGACAAACGAGCAGCTACTTTGGAAGACCAAGCCAC